>DASWHT010000330.1:0-13474 GCA_036398075.1 Binatia bacterium
TTGAACGTTGAACCGTAGGCTCTCAAAGCCGCAGGTCGTCGACAAATCGCCAATGGGCCGTTCCGCTAAAGGGTATCCATGAGATGACAAACGTCGTTCGTGTGATCGGCGGCGGGCTGGCGGGCGCGGAAGCGGCCTACCAGCTGGCGCGCCGCGGCGTGGCCGTGGAACTTTTTGAGATGCGACCGGTCAGAGAGACCGAAGCTCATGCCACGGGCGACTTCGGTGAACTGGTTTGCAGTAATTCGCTGCGCTCTGATCTGCTCACCGCTCCTGCCGGTTTGTTAAAGGAAGAGATGCGCCGGCTCGGGTCTCTGGTGATTCGCGTCGCCGAAGCGAACCGGGTGCCCGCCGGGTCCGCGTTGGCAGTGGACCGTGGCGGCTTCGCGCGCGCGCTGAGTACGGCGGTGGAAGCGCTGCCGATGGTCAACGTCATTCGCCGGGAAGTGACCGAGATTCCTTCCGGCGTCGCGATTCTCGCCACCGGGCCGCTCACTTCGCCGGCATTGTCATCAGTGCTCAGCGCCATGCTCGGCGAAGAACATCTTTATTTCTACGACGCGATCTCTCCCATCGTCACCGCGGAGTCCATCGACATGGCGTTGGCCTACCGCGCCGCGCGTTACGGCCAGGGCGATGGGGACTATCTAAATCTGCCTCTGAGCAAAGCGGAGTACTACCGTTTCGTCGCAGCGCTGCGTGGCGCCGTTCGGGTGCCGACCCATAGCTTTGAACGCTTCGTGACCTTCGAGGGCTGCATGCCCATCGAGGAAATGGCGGACCGGGGCGATGAGACGCTGGCCTTCGGCCCCATGCGCGCCGTGGGGCTGATTGACCCGCGCACTGGAACGCGTTCCTACGCCGTGGTGCAATTGCGCCAAGAGAACCGCGAGGGCACGCTCTATAATCTTGTCGGCTTTCAGACCAAGATGACCTATTCGGAACAACGCCGGGTTTTCGCGCTGATTCCCGGACTCGAGAACGCCGAATTCGTCCGGCTTGGAAGTCTGCATCGCAACACGTTTATCAATGCGCCGGCGCATCTCGAGCCGACGCTTCAGTGGCGCCGGCGCTCAACGCTATTTTTCGCCGGCCAGATGACCGGAGTCGAAGGTTATATCGAGTCCGCCGCCACCGGTCTTTTGGCGGGCATCAATGGCGCGCGTCTGCTCGCCGGCCAGGCGCCCGTTGTGCCGCCGCCGACCACCGCGTTGGGAGCCTTGCTCCGCTACGTCACTGACCCCGAGCGCATGAAGTTTCAGCCCATGAACGTCAACTTCGGACTGTTGCCCCCGCTGGCGGAGCGGCTGCGCGGCAAAGCCAAGAAAGAAATGATGTCGCTTCGCGCGCTGGCAGCGATGGATGCTTGGCTCAAAGAAACTGCGCAAGCTGCGGCTAATCTTGATTTTGCCGATACGGACCCTACCCAGTACAAGGTTACAACAGCGCCATGAGCGGCAGGCGTTGCGCCTTTATCGACATCGGCACCAACACGATTCTTTGCTTGATCGCAGAGTGCGGTGACGCAGGGGAGTTTCGCGTGTTGGACGATATCGCGGAGATCACCCGGCTGGGCCAGGGCGTTGATAAAACGCGCCGGATCGGCACGGAGGGCGAGGACCGAAGCTCGGCGGTATTGCGGCACTACTTGGAAAGATGCGCGAGCCTGGGCGTCCAGGAAATCATGGCGGTGGGAACCAGCGCGCTCCGCGACGCCGACAATAGTAGCGAGGTGCTCGCCCGCTGGCGCCGGCAGTTGGGGCTGAACGTGCGGGTGATCTCCGGAGAGGAAGAGGCCGCATACTCTTACTTGGCGGCGCGCCGGGGACTTTTGCTCGCCGGACGAGAATTGCTGGTGATCGACATCGGCGGCGGTAGCACGGAGTTTATTCACGGCGACGGCGAGGGCATGTCCGAAGCCATGAGCGTCGATGTCGGCTCGGTGCGCCTGACGGAGCGGTATCTTCATTCCGACCCGGTTACGCAAGCGCAGTCGGACGCCATGGCTGCGGTCATTGACGGCGCGCTGGCGCCGGTTGGCGCCCGCTGGGTGCGCGCTTTGTCAAAATTGACGCTGGTGGGAATCGCGGGTACTTTTACGACGCTGGCGGCGGTGGAAAAAAAACTCGCGCAATACTCCCACGGCGAAGTGCATGGCAGCCTGCTTTCACTCGGCGAAGTTCGGCGTCAAATAATGATTTATCAGGGCTTAACCGTTCAGCAGCGCAAGGCCATACCGGGCTTGCATCCAATGCGCGCCGATGTGATTCTCGCCGGCGCGTATCTGATCGAAAAGATCATGGCGCTTTTCACTGCGAGCCAAGTCGTCGTCAGCGATCAGGGTGTTCGCTACGGTTTGCTATATCAACGGCTCGCGCGCGCAAATTCCATCACATAATTACGTTGCTACAACAGCGCGGGAAAAATCTATTGACATTAACGGCTGAATTCGGAATTATCACGAACTGTTTCCGCACAACAAGAAATCTGCTTATGCAAGCTAGCAGCAACCCCGGAAACCGGAAACGGAGGGTCAGAGGGATGACGAAGAATGAACTGGTCGAAGCGGTCGCCAAGGCGGCCGATATTAGCAAGAATAGTGCCAACAGCGCCCTGGATGCGGCGTTCGAGAATATAGCCCGCGCGATTAGAAAAGAAAAGCGATTTCAGGTGCCCAGTTTTGGAACTTTTACGGTGCGCTCACGCAAAGCGCACAAGGGACGAGATCCGCAAACCGGTTCCACGATCAGCATAAAGGCGAGCAAAACCGTGGGATTCAAGCCGGCGCCCACGCTCAAAAAGGGACTTTAAATATTTGGGCGACCATGGGAGGCCACCGCGGACGACCGGGTGGCCTTTTTTGTCGGCGAGCTTGATGAGCGCCGGCGATGCACGTAAAATAAGTCCCGGCCTGAAATCCGGCGTTTAACCAGGAAGCGATCATGTCACTCAAAACCGAGAAGATTTGGTTCGACGGAAAATTAGTCGATTGGGAAGACGCTAAGGTCCATGTGCTGGCGCACGCGCTGCATTATGGCACCGGGTACTTCGAAGGTATCCGGTGCTATGCCTTGGCGGATGGCCGCTCCGCGGTTTTTCGTCTCAAGGAGCATATCCGGCGGCTCGCCGACTCCGGCAAGATTCTCGGCTTTCCGCTGCCTTATTCGGTCTCGGAACTCGAGCAGGCGACGCTGGAGGTTATCCGCGCCAACAAGCTCAAGGAATGCTACATCCGGCCGTTGGCTTTTCTCGGTTTCGGTGAAATGGGGGTATACGCGCCCCATAATCCGGTGAACGTTTGTATCGCGGTGTGGCCGTGGGGCGCTTATCTGGGCGACGAAGGCCTGCGCAACGGCATCCGCGCCAAGGTCTCATCTTTTACGCGCCACCACGTCAACGTCATGATGACCAAGAGCAAAGCAACCGGAAATTACGTCAACTCAGTGCTCGCCAAAGCTGAAGCTAAGAGGGCGGGATACGACGAAGCGATCATGCTCGACGCCGATGGTTATGTCTCAGAAGCCAGCGGCGAGAATATTTTCATGGTGCGCGACGGCAAGGTGAAAACCACGCCGCTGACGTCGATTCTTCCCGGTATTACGCGCGACTCAATCGTCACCATCGCCGGCGATAAGGGCTATAAAGTCAGCGAAGAGCGCTTTACGCGCGACGAGCTCTACACTGCGGACGAAGCTTTTCTCACCGGCACGGCAGCGGAATTGACGCCGATCCGCGAGGTGGATGACCGCCAGATCGGCGCCGGGAGCCGCGGCCCGGTTACCGCGGATATTCAGCAGGCCTTCTTCGACGTAATCAAAGGTAAGGACGCCAAGTACCAAAAGTGGTTGGCCTACGTGTAAAGGCCCAACGAAGGCGCCGCGGGGCGCGATAAATTGTCCTCGCGTGGTTTGTAGCGATTCGTTTACCTGCCCATGACTGAGAGTCGCGATCCAACGCTGCGCGTTACCATGTTGCCGCGGGATACCAATGCGCGAGGAACGATCTTCGGCGGCGTTATTTTGAGCCATATCGACTTGGCGGGAGCGATTGCCGCAGCGCGACTGGGGCCGCGCAATTTCGTGACCCGAGCGATATACGAAGTGGATTTCATCGCGCCGGTTTACGTCGGCGACGTGGTTAGTCTATACGCCTCGGTGATAAAGCAAGGCAAGACATCGGTGACGGTCAAAGTCGAAGTCGAAGCGGAAAGATTCAAAGAGGCGGGAAAGAAAGTCAAAGTCACCGCCGCCGAGGTGGTCTATGTCGCCGTGGATGATAGCGGGCGGCCGGTCCCAGCTGTATGAAAGACCATGGATGCGCGATTTCTCATCGTCCTGATTCTGCTGGTTGTTGCGGCCGCGCCGGAATTCAGCACCGCCCAGATGGACGGTTGCCCCCACTGCAAAGCGCAAAACAGGGATACCGCCGAGCTCATCGAACAGGCGGACCGCCTGTACGCTGCGTTCAAACCCAGGGAGGGGGCAGCGGAGCTGCGGAAAGTCTTGCAACTGGAGCCGCGCAATCTCGAGGCCCTCGCCAAGCTATCCCGCGCTCATATCGATATGGGGGACTCGATTCCTGAATCGCAGTCCAATTGGAAAGAACGTCGGCTTCAGGAGTACCGCACAGCGGAAAATTACGCCCGCCAGGCGATCAAGGTCGATCCCGCTTCCACCTGGGGCCATTTCTATCTCGCGGCTGCGCTGGGCACCATGGCCGGTGTCTCGCCGATTGCCCGGCAATTAGAGATGGCCGATGAGATTCGCGCCGCCGCGGAAAAGGCCATCGCCCTCGACCCGCAAAACGGTTTTGCCTACCATATCTGCGGAGTTTGGCACCGCCGGATGGCGGAGATTGGCAAAGCCAGACGTATGTTCTCGTCGGTGTGGTATGGCCGCTCTGTGCCCAGGGGCGATTTGGAAATATCCATGGAGTTGCTCAAGAAAGCGGTTTCCCTCAATCCCAACGTGATCGTAAGCCGGCTCGAACTGGCACGCACACACGTCGCTAGGCATGAGTGGGCCGCGGCGCGGGCGCAACTCAGTTCCGTCGCCGAGCTGCCGGCAATATTCTCGGACGACGGCAGACACAAACAAAAAGCCCACGAACTTCTGGAAGAGATCAAAGACCGCTAACCGGCCTACCGCACACGGAGTGTGCGCCTCCACAGATCTATTTGCACCATCCCGGGGTTTCAGTAATGATAAATACCATGACTAACTTATGCGCCCGCGTATTTGCATTGGCACTGGCGCTATTGGTGATCGGCGCTTGCGGCAAGTCTTCCTCGTCAGCCAAAGTATTGCGCGTGGGCTTCGTGCCGGCGGAAGATGCCCAACAGGTGATCCGAAACGCCCAGCCGCTGGTGGAGATTCTGCAAAAAAAACTCGGCATGGAGGTACAACCCTTCGTGGCCACCGACTATACCGGGGTGGTCGAAGCGCTCCGGGTAGGCAAGCTCGACATCGCGTTTTTGACGCCGGCTTCCTACGTGCTCGCGAAAAACGAAGCCAACGTTCGGGTGGCGCTCAAGTCCGAACGCAAGGGTTCGCCCTTTTATTACGCAGCGATCATTACCCGCGCCGATAGCGGCATTAATTCGCTGGAAGACCTGCGCGGCAAGGTTTTCGCGTTCGGTGACCCGTTGTCGACCTCCGCCAACGTTTTTCCGCGCAAGCTGTTTCATGACAAGGGCATCGACCCGGTGCGGGATTTTAAGCAGATACTCTATTCCGGCGGCCATGACGCAACCGTGCTCGCGGTGCTCAACCGCAAGGTGGATGCCGGCGCGACCTACGCCAACTCCACCGACGGCGGCGATACGGCCTGGGCGCGCTATTTGAAAAATCCCGAGGATGTGAAAAAAATTCGCGCCATCGCCTACTCCGAGCCGATACCCGCCGACAATTTGGTCTTTAGCGCTAATCTCGAGGAGCGGCTCGGCAAGCAGATCGAAGAAATATTTATCGAATTGAGCCGCGATCCCCAGGGCAAGATAATGCTTAGAGACCTTTATCAGATCGACGGCTTCGTCCCGGCCACGGATAAAGATTACGATTCCGTGCGCCGGGCGTTCGCCATCGCCGGCATCCAGCTCAAGGATGCGCTCAAAAAAAAGTAGCCGTGACCATCCTCGAAGTCAGGGGCCTGGAGAAATCCTACGGCGGCGCGCCGGTGCTAAAGGGCGTGGATCTCGCCATCGAGCAGGGGGAGTTCGTCGGCGTCATTGGACTCAGCGGTTCGGGTAAATCGACCTTGCTGCGCTGCATTAACCGGTTGATCGACGCCAGTGGGGGGGAGATTCTGGTGCCCCGCGCGCTATTGGGCGAGACCGCCAATGGCGCCAGCGCCGATGTCCGCACACTTGACAGGCGCGAGCTCAGACTCCTCAGGCGCAAGATCGGCATGGTCTTTCAGCAGTTCAACATAGTCAAGCGAATGTCGGTGATCGATAACGTGCTTTCCGGCTCCCTCGGCTACCAGCCGGTGCTAAAAGGTTCCCTGAGGATTTTTTCCGGTGAGATGAAACGCCGGGCGTTGGTAAATCTAAAGCGCGTCGGCCTCCTGGATCACGCCTACAAACGCGCCGATCAGCTCAGCGGCGGCGAACAGCAGCGGGTGGCCATCGCGCGCACGCTGATGCAAGAGCCGGCGCTGATTCTTGCCGACGAGCCGGTTTCCAGCCTCGACCCCAAGCTCTCCCGCGTGGTGCTCGATATTCTCAAGCGTGTTTGCCGCGAGGACGGAATCACTGCGCTGGTTAGCCTGCACACGCTGGAGCTGACGCGAGAGTACGCCGACCGTGTCATAGGACTCAAGCAGGGAAAAATTTTCTTCGACGGCCCGGCTTGCGACCTGACCGACGCCGTTAGCGATTCAGTTTATCAACGCACGGATTGAACCTGTCGGTTGTCGCGAGGAGGATCGCTTGGCTGAAAAAATGGCGCGCGAAAGCGATGAGAAAATTTTTGCCGAAGCACCGCCGGCGCCGAAGCGGCGCGCGCGCTTTTACCTACTCGTAGCGCTGGCTTTTCTAATTCTCATCTGGTCCTTTCAGGGCGCGAAAATAAGGCCCGCCGAATTGCTTCAGGGTATCCCGCAGATTTTCATTACCGTTGGGCGGATGTTGCCGCCGGACTTCTCGAAAATCACCGACGCCAAGGGTTATTATTTCCCCGATACGCTTTCGTTCACGGAACTGATTCTGCCGCTGCCGCTGGCGGAAAACCAGGCGCGCGCCAAGCAGCGCTGGTGGGACAATACGTTTCCGCAGACCATCGTCGGCGCGACCCTGGAGACCGTGCAGATGGCGCTGGCGGGAACTTTTCTGGCGCTGCTGGTAGCCTTCCCGCTGGGTTTTCTGGCCGCGCGCAATACCACACCGCACCCATCGGTGTATAACGGCGTCCGCCTGGTGCTCAATTTGTTCCGCACCATTCCCGACCTGGCGTTAGGGCTGCTTTTTGTCGCGGCGGTGGGATTGGGCGCGTTTGCCGGCACGCTGGCGCTGGCGATTCACACGGCGACGGTGCTTGGCAAGCTGCTGTCGGAATCCGTCGAGAACATCGATGAAGGAGTCGTCGAGGCGATCCGCGCCACCGGCGCGGGTTACACGCAAATCCTTTCCTTCGCCGTCTTGCCGCAGATTCTGCCGGACTTGATTTCTTTTACGCTCTATCGCCTGGAAACCAACATCCGCGCCGCGTCGGTGCTTGGCCTCATTGGAGCGGGCGGCATCGGTTATCTTATGAATACGAGCTTTCGCACTTTTCAATATCAGGAAGCGGCCTCCATAGTACTGGTTCTGATCGCGCTCGTCATGTTCGTGGATTATCTGAGCTCGCGCCTGCGCAATCTGGTCGTGTGACAGGCTGCTGAAAAACGGCCATCTGCTTCGTTGCGCTCGACCGATTACGCGTCGACGTATAACAGGTAGGGGACGGTCGCGACCGTCCCCTACGGGTCGATTTATCGCGCGCATTGCATATGACGCACGATTCACGCGCTGAACAAATCCAGCGTCTCGGGCGCGAACAGTTCGCTGACTTCCAGCCTGCGTTTTGTCAGCCCTTGCTCATGGGAAAAGAGCGTGGCCGCTTCGAGCGTTGGCAGGCTCGCTTTGACACCATAGGCGTAAATGTCACGACCCATTACCTGTTGGGCAAATTCGAGATCGAGATTCAGCCAGGGGAGCGCGAACGATTTTTCTTCCAGACGCTCGTAGGATTGTTCTTTGGCGGCTTGAAACGCCTTGGCTAGTTCTAAGGCAAGGGACGGCTGTTTTTCATAAACCGCGCGCCGCATGACCACGGTGTGCATGATTGGAAAAATCTTGGTCTGCCGGTAGTACTCCGCCTCGGCTGCGCGGGCGTCGGAAAAAAGCCGGCGAATGTTCGGCGAACCGCGAACGAAGCCGCGCGGCGGCTGGGTCAGCGCCACGGCATCGAGCTTCCCTTGTTCCAGCAGGTCGTCCAGAGTTTCGTCTTTGCCGATGTTGTCGATGCGAATACCCTCAGGCGCGGCGATGGAGACATGCTCCCGGCGCCGGCGCAGCCAGTGGATGTCTTCGGGGCGAACGCCGTACTGGTGCGTCAGGAAGCCGCGGGTGAACAAGAGCGCGGTCATCGAGTAGTCGGCGATGCCGACCCGCTTGCCTTTGAGGTCCTGGGGTTTTTCGATGCCGGCGTTGGTGTTGATCCAAACATAGGAGTGACGAAATACCCGGGATGGAAACACCGGGAGCGCAATAAATCGCCGGTCGTCGCTACCGAGGGCGATCATATAATTCGACAGCGACATTTCCGAAACATCGAACTCTTCGTTGTTGAGCATGCGCAAGAAAATCTGCGACGGCGGCGATATGTTGACGACCTCGAGATCTATGCCCTCGGCGCCCACCGTGCCGTTGGCGAGCGCGCGGGTGTGATCGTAGTCCTGGCAGGCCAGAGTCAACGCGATGTTTGCCATGTCTTCCTCCTGGATGGGGAGCGTCCCGGTCGAACTGTTTCCTCTGTTATCAGAATTCACAAGCCGTGAATACAGTAAACTGTATGTAAGCTCGTAACCCTTTAATTACCCTGATCCGTCGATAAGGTGCGCTTGACAGCTGTTGCCGGGATGGGTTATTGCGCGAGACGCGGGAGGAGGAATCGTCATGAGCAGAATACCGGCCGCGAGCCGCGACAAGTTGACCAGCGAACAACAAACGATATGGGACCGGATAATGAGCGGGCGCAGCGGCGGCGGTGGGCCTTATGGGACGTTGATGCACGCGCCGCAGATGGCGGAGTGTTTTTCGGCGCTGGAGGGATACTTTCGCGACCGCGGCACTCTCGCCAAGCCCGACAAGGAAATGATTATCCTCGCGGTGGCCCGCGAGCTGGGCGCGCGCTATCCCTGGAGCCGCCACGAGATCCGCGCGCGCGAGGTGGGCGTGCGCGGCGAAGCCCTCGAAACGCTGCGCGCCAACGGACCAGCGGACGCGCTGACGCCCCATGAAAAAATCGTTATAGAAACGGCGCGCAGTCTAGTGCGCGAGCGCAAGCTTTCCGACGAGCTGTTCGGCCGCGCTCAAGCCGAGCTTGGCGTTGGACCGCTGGTGGAAGCGGTGGGACTGGTGGGCCACTACAATTTTATCAGTATGGTTGCCAGGACGTTCGATCTTGACGTGCCATCCGGCACCGTCACGTTTTAGCAGCCTGCAAAAGGAGGAAGTCATGATTTACGAAATCGCCATTCAAACCGTCGATCCGGCGCGGCGCGACGAGTATATCAAGGTTTTCAGCCAGACGCTGCAGGACGCCAACTACGCCGGCTCCCACGGAATAAAATTCTTTACCAGTATCGAAGATCCAAGCCGGGTCGTGTTGATAATCGAATGGGACAGCGTCGAAGCGCACACGCAACACCGCGGCACCCCGACCCATAACCGCATGCGGGAGATCAATTCAGGCTACCAGACGGCCAAGAGCGACGGGGCGCATTACTTGGTGCATGAGTTGAAATGACAAGAGCGGGGACATGTCTGTGAAACCGGATTCGATCCGGCCAGCCATGCCTCCTCCGGTTCCGGTGTGGTCGCCGCCGGGTTTTCCCGATCGAAGGCCCAGCGCGCGGGGTTATCGAGAATGTATTGCCGGATCCGATTCAGAGAATCGTCATCGCGAATCACGTGTTCATAGTAGTTGCGTTGCCACGCAAAGGTTGGATTCGTTGTCTGACGGATCGCGCGCGTCGACACAGCCTTGAATGCGCGCACGATTTCGCCCAACGTAGGGGCGCGATTCATCGCGCCCTGCCGAGGATTCTCAAAAACATTTTGCTGCATGTCATGGGGCGCAATGAATTGCGCCCCTACCATAATGATGCCGTGGATATGGTTCGGCATGACGACAAACCCATCCACCCGCATGCCCGCAAATCGCCGCGGTAATTCATCCCACGACGCTTGCACCATTCTCCCCGCATTGTTCACCTGCATTTCGCCGTTAACCACGCCGAGCAGACACGCCCGACCCTGTGTGCAGACGGTCACGAAATATGCCCCCGCCTGTCCGAAATCGTAACCCTTCAGCCGGATCGAACGCCGTCGATGTTTTTCAGGATCGGATCTCATGTGTTCCGATTCTCGGATGCGCGTGCCTGCCAGGTCGACGGATTCGGTAGGGGCGCACCTGTGTGTGCGCCCTGATGGTGGCGTGTGCGCCCTCCCACCTGTCCCATCCGGCCTATTCTTCCGGATTCGATTCTCCTCACGCGAGAATGTAACGCCCGGATTTCTTAGTACCGACTCTTTTTACCAGGCCCGCCTGCATCAATGGGCGCAGCAGATCCAGCGCACCCTGCTTGGAGACTCCGATGCCATCCCAGATTTCCTGCGGCGTCATGCTTTTGTGGTCGCGCAGCATTTGCAGCAGTTGCTCTTGCTTCGGGCGCAGCACCAATTTCGTCTGCCCTGACTCCGCCGATAAGCGCTGCACGCGCGTCCAGACCTTTTCCAAGGTCACGTGCAGTCCTTCGGCCGCATACTCCAGCCAGGACGTGAGATCACCGCCCTGTTGCCGTACCGCATCCAGTGCTGCGTAATATCGCAAACGGTCTTCCCAATAAAACTCGTCCACCGAAAAAATGTGATGTGTATCAAATCCGCGACGATAAAGTTCCCACAAAGCCAGCGCGCGTCCCATTCGTCCATTTCCGTCGGCAAAGGGATGAATGGACTCGAAGCGGTGATGAATGATAGCTGAGGAAATTACAGACGAATGTTTCCCCGACTCCTTGTTCCACCACTCAAGCAGTTCGAACATCAGCCCCGACACGTCCTCGGGCGGCGGCGGCACGAACCGACCCACGCGCACCCGAATCGCGCGGTAGCAGCCCGCAGTGCCTTGGTCCATCACGTCGTCGGCGATGACCTTGTGCAGCCTCAGGATCTCCTCGTGAGTCAGGGGCGACTTCTTCAGGTTCTTCTCAATGAAACGCAGACCCGCAAAATAATTGAGCACTTCCCGCTTCGCGCGGCCGGTGATACCTGCCAGTTCGCGTCCTTCTTCGACAGCGCGCACCTGCTCCAGTGTTAACGGATTGCCCTCGATGGCGGTCGAGCTGTGCGCATTGCGCAGCCGCGTGTCTTTTTGTAGCGCAGGGATCCACGGCACTTGTACCGTCGCGGCCAGAATCCGCTCCCGCAGTCCGGCAATTACCTCGATCCGTGTCAGCAAGCTCGGAGTGATGGTAAATTGAGGCTGAACGCTCACGCTTGGCAGAATAAAGATTAGTCAAGTATAAGTCAAGCTATGGGTCAAGCGGTTGTTATCAATGCTCCGAGACACGGTTTGCCACCGATTGCTCTGTGAACCGTTAGCTCCGACTGCTCCATTTCAGCTTTTAGCAGAATGGACGAGGCCGGTATTCGAGGCGCTCATGTCGTCATCGCCTCCTGCGCGAAGATCGGGGCGCGCTTTTCGGATAATCGGCGAGTTCGGCTTCGTTTTCTCAACACTCGGCAAGCTTCCTTTCAGTTCCTTTGCAGTTTTTCGACAAGACTCGTTTGCCATTGCGGTACGGCAATCAGCAGGCTGCGATTCGTCACTCCCTCTAAAAGCTTTGTCAGTTTTCGGTGATAGGAACACACCGGCAATTGTGCAACGGCTCGTTGCACAATCGCGCTGTTTGCCAATTGTGCAAGCGCCGATTCCACGATTTCTTCAAGTCTAACGTGACGCTGGTGTTCACGCATCGCCCACCTCTTTGAGTTGTGCGTCGAGGAACTGCTGGATCTGCTCGCGGCTTGGCAGCTCAAGTTGGTACTTCGAGACAAAGAGTCGATTCGGTAGATCGGCGAGCGCATATTCGACCAGCGAGTGGTCTTTATGTGTGCAGAGGAGCAAACCGATTGGCGGGTTGTCGCCGTCGGTCATGACGTTGCGCGAGTTGCCGAACAGTTTGTCGGGGGGCAACGTGAATAGTGCGGACGCTGTCCGCACTTTCCTGGGCGGAGGGAGCGCCGGTAGCAAGCGGCGGAATTGTGCGGGTAGTGTCCGCACTTGCGGATCGCGTCAAGCGTGGCACTTTTGCAGAAGCCGGGAATGTCGCGGTATCCGGAATCTTCACCCTCACCCTTGCCCTCTCCCATCGAGGGAGAGGGGGAAGAAATTTTTTCACCCGTCGACGGGGAAGGAGTTAAAGGTGAGCACGCGCAGCGCATCCGCCGTCTGCCAAAGCTCAGCCTCATAACTGACATTGGCGCCGTTATTTTGCTTTTTTTGTTTGGTCGCCTTCGCCTGTGCCATACGCGGAATTGTTTCAAGGCCGATATTGGAGGGAATATTACGCGATTTGCCGAGTTCGCGGCAAGAACGACTAAAAGCTACGTCTCGGTTAACTATCGCTGTGGACAGCCGTCCTTTACTGCGCTATTTGAGCCTTGAGAGGAGACCATCATGGGCATGCTCAAACTCGACGCGGTGGTGCATTGGTCGATACCGGTGAATAACTTGGAAGAGGCCGAAAATTTCTACGGTGAGATACTCGGGCTGGAACATGTAGGGCGGCTGGCCAACTCGCCGCAATCGTGTTTCAGGCTCGGCAACCACAACATTATTTTATGCCAGCGCAAGGAGCCGCTTACGCGCACGATCGAACAGGATGGCCGGTTGCATCACGCTTTCGACGTGAGCCCGGAGATGTTTAACCGGGCGTGCAAAGTGTTCCGCGATCTTGGCATTAAGATCCATGAGCCGGTGGACTACCGGCCGGGCGGTTTTTTTACCGGCCGACAACTGTTCGTGCTCGATCCCAGCGGCAACCGCATCGAACTGCGCGATGCGAGTTGGAAAGCCGGTATGCCGACGCCGACCTATGCAGAGATTTGCAATTTGTGAGGGGGTGGCTGGTAGTGATTCATTTTGGTATGGGGGGGTAGACCCGAAATCGCGGAAAGAAAGATTCTTCGCTACGCTCAGAATGACACGTA
>DASWHT010000331.1:0-13768 GCA_036398075.1 Binatia bacterium
CCCGGCGCAAAATCATAACAGGAGCAAAAATCATGGCGGAAAAGACTCTGGAGGAAATCAAAGCGGATATCTTGCACCGGGCCGGCAGGATCAATCCCTTCGAACGGGTGAAGCAGGAAGATGTCGAGCAGGTGGTAAAAAATATTACCAGCCTCGACCCGGATCTCTGGGGCCGCGAGTGGGGCAAGTTCGGCGCAAAGTACGAAGCGCTTGCCGGCGAGCAGGAATCGCACGGCAAGAAAAAGGCGGCCGGCGAGACCTACTATTTGGCATACGAATATTACCGCATCGGCCGTTACCCGGTGCCGAGCAGCCCAGATAAAATGAAATGTTATGAAGGCGCGCTCCGGACGTTTCTCAAAGCCGCGCCGACGATGGACCCACCCCTGGAAAGAATTGAAATTCCTTTCGAAGGGAAAAAGGTGGTTGGCTACTTACAAGTACCGGGCGGCGCCATCCGCCCGCCGGTGGTGATGCATTGGGGTGGCGTCGATGGCTGGAAGGAAGACCGCCGGATCAACAACGACGTATTGCTCAAGATGGGACTGGCTTGTTTTACCATCGATATGCCGGGCACGGGCGAGAATCCCTGTGTGGGTAACGACCCGCGCGCCGAGCGGACTTTCTCCGCGGCAATGGATTATCTCGAAACCCGCGCTGACATCGACGGCAAACGGATCGCCTGCATGGGCGGAAGCTTCGGCGGTTACTGGGCGGCGAAGCTCGCCCACGTGGAAGCAAAGCGGCTCAGCGGCGCGGTCAACTGGGGTGCCGGAGTGCATCGGACGTTTCAAGAGGAGTGGCTGCGGCCCGCGCTGACCGTGACTGCGTCCCAGTACCTGATGGGGCCTGCCAGTTTATTGGATGCTCGATCCTATATCTTTCGCGCGAATTCGCTCGAAGAAACGCTAAAAACCGCGCCCAGTTTGTCGTTGGTGACGCAAGGGTTGATCGACCAACCTTGCGCGCCGCTGCTGTGCATCAACGGCAAAGAAGACGACCAACATCCGATCAGCGATCTCTATCTACTGGCCGAACATGGCAGCCCGAAGGACCTGCGTATCATAGCGGGGGCGGGCCATATGGGACGGATAAAAGGTCAGTCGAATGACGAGGTAGTGAACATCGTGACGAAGTGGCTGCAAGAGAAACTTTCGTAATTGAAAGGGAGAAACGTGTGGCACGGATCGCGACTATCACAAAGAAAGAAGAACTGGCGCCGGAAGATCAAAAAGTCTACGACGCCATCGCGCAGAGCCGTGGAGTTGTCGGCGGCCCGTGGTTGGCGCTTTTGCATAGTCCAGAGATTGCCCATCGGACGATGCATTTGGGCAGCTACGTGCGCTTCGAATCGACCCTGGAGCGTAAGCTCGTCGAACTGGCGGCACTGGTGGCGGCGCGGGAACTCGAATGCAAGCATGAATGGGCGGCGCATGTCCATCACGCCCAGCACGCCGGCATTCCGATGGCAACCGTGCGCGCCGTGTATGAAAAAAAGGGCGCCGAGGATTTCACTTCCGAGGACGCTCAGATCGTGAGCTTCGTGCGCGAGATCTTGACTTCCCACCAGGTGAGCGAGGCGACGTTTCAGGCGCTCTACGGGCGGCTCGGCGAGAAAGGCTTCGTCGAGCTGGCGGCGACCATTGGTTATTACGCCATGCTTGCGTGCACGATGAATACCTTCGACGTCCATACGGCGATAGCGCCGGAGGATCTTAAGATTTAAACCAACGGATCGCGATGCGCGTCGTCGCGGTTAGCCGGTTGACACAGCGCCGGCGCTGTGGATAGGCTCCGGTCACGAAAAAGGTCTAGGGGGATAAGCGCGATGAAACTCAAAGATCAGGTGGCGGTCATCACCGGCGCGGGGAGAAATATCGGCAAGGCGATGGCGAAACTTTTCGCCTCCGAAGGAGCGAAGATTGCGGTCGCTGAGATGCACGAAGGGCGCGGGCAAGCAGTGGTCGATGAAATCACCAAGGCCGGCGGAGGGGCCATGGTGGTGCTGTGTGATGTCTCGAAATCCAGCGACGTAGCAGAGATGGTCAATAGAGTCGTGGCGAAGTTCGGCGGCATCGATATTCTCGTGAACAACGCCGCGTTGACGGACCACGCCAATATTTTCGAGAGCACGGAAGCTGAGTTCGATAAGGTTATCGCGGTGAGCTTGAAAGGGCCCTATCTGGTGACGAAATATGTCGCCGCGCAGATGAAGCGGCAGGGACGGGGCGGCAAGATCGTCAATTTTGGCTCGACATCCGGGTTGGTCGGCCGCCCGGACGGCATCGCTTACGCCGCCGCGAAGGCAGGCGTGATCAATATGACTCGGGCAATGGCCGTGCAACTCGCGCCGTGCAAAATTCGCGTCAATTGCGTGGTGCCGAACCGTTCCGGTTCTCCGGTCGGTTACGATGACGACGTCACCGGCAGCCGGACTTTTGACAACCTGGCGGGCCGTTTGGGAACCGCCGATGATCAAGCGAAGGCGGCGTTGTTTCTGGTGAGCGACGATTCCGAATTCATTATCGGCCACCCCCTCGTGGTCGACGGCGGTGTCATGGCGACGGCGAATTTTCCCAAAGAGCAGTTTCAGAAATAAATACGTTTTAGCCGGTCGATTCGCTCAGCGTCTTACGACGCGCGCATCTCTATTTATATCGGCGTGGTCGCGGTCGCCTTCAAGATTGGCGCCGATCTTGATTCTCTCGAGCTTGAGCCTGGCGCCGGCGATAACGGCCGAAGCGAGCCTGAGTTTTCTCGGTTTGGGCGTCGATCCGACCCTGCCGACCTGGGGCGGGATGTTGCGCGCCGGCGGGCCGTACTTGCGACTCTATCCCCATGTGGCCATCTATCCGGGGCTGCTGATCATGTTGGCAGTGCTGGGATTTAATGCTATGGGAGATGCAATTCGCGATATTTTCGACCCACGCATGTTGAATCGAGTGCGTGGAGGTCGTACAAGTTAAAATCTAACATCGACGACGTTGCCGCCATGGCGGATCTGCTTCAAGTCAAAAATCTCCAGACCTCTTTCTTCACCCCCGAGGGCGAGGTGCGCGCCATCGACGGCGTGAGCTTTGAGATCGACGAACGGAAAACCCTAGGTTTGGTGGGCGAGTCGGGGTGCGGCAAGAGCGTGACATCGCTTTCTATCATGCGATTGATTCCGTCGCCGCCGGGAAAGATCGTCGGCGGCGAAATATTCTACCGCGGCCGCGATCTTTTGAGACTCGGCAACGAAGAGATGCGTAAGATCCGCGGCAACGAGATCTCCATGATCTTTCAAGAGCCGATGACCTCGCTCAATCCGGTTTTTACCGTCGGCAACCAGATCGGCGAGGCGATCAAGTTGCACCAGGGTTTAGGAAAACGCGAGACCCGGGATAAGACCATCGAAATGCTCCGGCTCGTCAAGATCGCCGATCCGGGATCGCGTGTCGATTCCTATCCCCATCAGTTGAGCGGCGGCATGCGCCAACGCGTTATGATTGCCATGGCGCTTTCGTGCAATCCGAGCTTGCTCATCGCCGACGAGCCGACCACGGCTTTGGACGTGACCATTCAGGCGCAGATTCTCGATCTCATGAAAGAACTGCAGCAGAAAATCGGCATGGCACTGCTCCTGATTACCCATGATCTCGGCGTTGTTGCCGAGCAGGCGGATGATGTTGCGATTATGTACGCGGGAAAAATCGTCGAAAGCGCCAGCACGCGGGCGATCTTCAACCATCCGCTCCATCCCTACACGGTGGGATTGCTCAACTCGCTGCCCGGCGTGGGAAGTGAGAAAAAGCGGCGTCTCGACGCGATTCCCGGCATGGTGCCGAGCCCGCTCAATCTGCCCAGCGGCTGCCGCTTCCGCGACCGTTGCCCAAAAGCGGCGGAGATTTGTGCTCAATTCGAGCCAGAGCTGGTGGCAAAAGAATCAGGGCATACCGTCGCGTGTCATTTCCCCCATACGGAAGTGCGGCAGGGAGCCGCAGGATAAAATGATAAATCGAGGATCGAAGATCGAGGATGGAAGATCGCGATTCTCGATCCTCAATCCGCCATCCTCGGAATTTGGTCTGAAGACATGAGCCTACTTGAGATCACGAACCTGAAAAAGCATTTTCCCGTCGGAGAAGGTCTATTCTCGCGCGGTAAGGGCGTCGTCAAAGCTGTCGATGGCGTCAGCTTGACGGTCAATGAAGGCGAGACATTGGGGTTGGTGGGTGAGTCGGGCTGCGGCAAGTCTACTTTAGGACGGGCAATTCTCCGTCTCATCGAGCCCACCAGCGGCGAAGTTGTTTTTCACGGAAAAAATATCCTCGCCATGTCGCAACGCGAGCTGCGCGAGATGCGGCGCGAGATGCAGATCATCTTTCAGGACCCTTACGCGTCGCTCAATCCGCGCATGCGCGTGGGTGATATCATCGGTGAAGGTTTAGAGATTCACAAGCTCGCCAAAGGCAGCGCCAAACGCGACCGGGTCATAGAACTCTTGCACCAGGTCGGCTTGCGCGAAGACCACTATCCCCGTTACCCGCATGAATTCAGCGGCGGACAGCGCCAGCGAATCGGCATCGCCCGCGCCCTGGCGGTCAGTCCCAAGTTTATCGTCTGCGATGAGCCGGTCTCATCCCTCGACGTTTCGATTCAGGCGCAGATCATCAATCTCTTGCAGGAGCTGCAAGAGAAGATGCACCTGACTTATCTTTTCATCTCCCACGACCTTCGCGTCGTGGAACATATCAGCCACCGCGTGGCCATCATGTATCTCGGCAAAGTGGTCGAGATCGCCAAGGGCGATACGATCTACCGCGACGCAAAGCATCCCTACACCAAGGCGTTGCTCTCCGCCGTGCCCACGACCGACGCCGCGCGAAAAAAAGAACGGGTGGTGCTGGAAGGCGATGTGCCGAGTCCGGTCAATCCGCCATCGGGCTGCACCTTCCATCCTCGCTGCTCCTACCGCGAAGCGGTGTGCAGCCAGACCGAGCCGCCTTTGGAATTCACAAGCGATGGCCATGGCGTTTCCTGCCACGTCTTTGGCCCGGGCAAGCGGGCGTAAGAAAATCGTCGCCGAACCCGAAAGTGGTCTTTGAGTTGGCGACCTTCGGCTTGAGGTGAATTTAAGTTCAAGGTTCAATGTTCAAAGTTCAACGTAGGAGGTTCGGGGTTTTACGGTTTTCGAGTTTCGCCTTGAACATTGAACTTTGAACCTTGAACGGCGCAAGCGAGGCCCGCGACGGTTGATTTATCGCGGCCGGATGGGTAATCTTGACGAAGCGATAAGCAACCGGTGCAATCAGCCAAATTCTAAAGGCCTCTCGGGAGTAATTCCGAGGGGTTTTTATTTTATTCCAGGAGTGGAGTTATGGCGGATGCCAGCGTACCGATGACCAACAAGGGGCATCAACGTTTGATGGACGATTTAAAGCGTCTGAAAACGGTGGAGCGCCCCAAGAACGTGCGCGATATCGAAGAGGCGCGCGACCACGGCGATCTTTCGGAAAACGCCGAATTTCACGCAGCGAAGGAGCGCCAATCGTTGCTCGATGTCCAGATTCGCGATATCGAGGACAGGCTGGCGCGGGCGCAGGTCATCGATGTGTCGAAATTGTCGGGAGACAAAGTCGTCTTTGGCGCGACGGTGTCGCTGGCCGATGGTGATACCGGCGACAAGGTGATATACCAAATCGTCGGCGACCATGAAGCGGAGCCGAAGAACGGCAAAATTTCCATCAGCTCCCCCGTTGCGCGTGCGTTGATCGGAAAGAGCGAGGGAGACGAAGTTCAGGTCCGCACCCCGACGGGCGTTCGCACGCTGGAGATCCTGAGCGTCGAGTATATCGAGTAGCTCTCGGCTGGCGGTGGGGCGGGCCGATTTGGAAAGCCCCCATGCCCTTTTCAACCGAAAAGGTTGTCCCAGCGGTTTTAACCCAGGCGCGGGCCGGCCGTCGCGCGGCAGTGCGCTTCTCTATTCGCCGGCGCCGATCAACCTTCCGCGTCCTTCCTGTTTTTTTACTTCTGAGCATTCTTTCGCCCGCCGCAGCGGCAGCGGAGATCCAGATCGAGCCCAAAGTCGGTTTCCACGGCGTGTTTCAGTTGGGCCGTCCTTTTCCGCTGGAAGTGAACCTCGCCAATATCGGCCGGCCTGCCGACGGCATCCTGGAAATTCAGGTCTGGAAAGGTGGCGCAACCCAGGGCGGCGTTCCGTACCCGACCTTTCATCGCCGGGAAGTTTTTTTGCCGGCGCGCTCGCGCCGGACCGTGCAGTTCACCATCGATCCGGATTTCCTCAGCCGCCCGCTGAAAATCCAATTCACCAGTTCGGCGGCGACCGCGTCACGGGAGCTGGATTTGCGTCGCCACTTTTCACCCGCGCCGGTGGTATTGTCCGTTAGCGAGGGTAGCGCAGTTCCCTTAATCTCCCTAGGCGCCTCGTTGACCAACCGGGTCGTGGCGCTGACCCTGGCGGAATTGCCGCCGGAACCGCGGGCCTTGCTCGGAGTTTCCCACCTTATTCTTTACGATCAGTCCCTGCGCGATCTTTCCCGGGCGCAGTTGCTCGCTCTCGATGATTGGCTGGCGGCGGGCGGCAGGATGGTGATCATCGGCAGCTTGAATTTCACGCTGTACCAGGAGCCACAGTTGGGGCGTTATCTGCCGGTGCGAGTCACCGGAGTCAAGCGAATCGCATTCGTGCCGCACGGGGAAGCAGGCAAAGGTAAGGCTATCGCCGACGTGTGGGCTCAGACAGCCACCGTCCTCAGAGGTAAAATAGTGACCAAGTCCCAAGGCCTGCCGGTGCTTGTCGAAAACGACTGGGGCAAGGGCAAGGTCGTTTATCTCGCGCTGGACGCCGGCCGGCCGCCATTGTCAACCTGGAACGGCCTGCCGAAGTTTCTGCAAAATCTTTTGACGCCGGCTGTGGGTGAAAACCTGTCTTTGCGCCCGCAGTGGAGCGAGGCGATTTTCTCCCAACTCTTGCTCAGTCCGTCGTTCATTTCTTCCTACATTCCGACCGGCTCGCTATTTTTTGCCACCATTGGCTACCTCGCCGGTGTCTTCGTGCTGTCGTGGCTTTGGCAGCGCCGGCACATTACGCAGCGCACCATGGCGCTGTCCTGCTGCGGCTGGATTTTATGCACCGCCGCCGCCGGCTATCTTTTCTTCAGCCGCGGCGGACAGGTGCCAGATGGCGTCCTGTTGGCGGCGACCGTAATGGAAAATGCCGGCGACGGTTACGTCGAGGCGCAGACCAACCTGGCATTGTTTTCGACGCAGCTCCGCGAGTATAGTCTAGCCTTTGGGCGAGGCTGGATGGATTTGATGCCGCTTGCCGCGCCGGCTTACGCGCAACCGGGGCAATCGCTGGTGTATCGACATGGCGGCGGCGCCACGCGCGTGCAACTGCCACTCAAAGAGTGGGGCTTTAAGCTTTTGCGCGCCCGTTACCTGGAACGTTTGCCGCTCAGCGCCGCCATCGAGCGGCAGGGAGAGCAATTATTGCTTAAGGTCCAAAACCAGAGCGGCAAGGATTTGACCGACTGCTGGTTGGTGGCGCCGGGGACGCGCATCGCACTGGGTGATTTGCCCAAGGGTGAGAGCTGGACGAAAGCGTTTCCGCTGGGCGGCGCCGCTGGCGGCGATAACGCCGAGCAAAACCGCGGGCGGGGCGCCGATGAGGTGAGTCTGCGCGAGATGACGTTCAACGACAAGACCCGCGATATCTTATTTCACGCTTCGTTTTTTCCCCGAGACGGCGCGGAAGCCCCCTGGCGCAGCGGCGCGGCGCTCTTTTTCGGCTGGGTGAGAGACCCCGAACCGCGGGTCGAGATCGACGATCCGCGTATCCGGGTGCACAACTACGCGCTCTACCGCGCGATCGTTCCGTTGGCAGGAGCGGAGGAAGAATGAATCCCTTACTGCGCGAAAGCCTCGAGGTTTTTTTTGCTGAAGGACATGGTTTGCCGGTCTACTTCTACCTGCTGATCATTCTCGCGCCGGTCGAGTTTCTATCGCTCTATCTGCCGTCACTGGACGCGCAGATGTGGAGCGGTTCGGGCAATCTCTTCAAAGTCTGCTCGTCTACCGCTGTACTGCTGATCGTTTATTTCGCGTTGCGGGTGGCGAACCAGGAATTTGCGCCATGGCGCTTTAAGCCGCTTAAGCACTGGCTGCGCGACAGCGGCCAACCGGCCGGCGTCGTGGCAAAAGGCCAAGTGGCGTTTCTTATCGTGCATATCGTTTGTTCGCTGCTCTTAAGCGCGCCCTTGTTAATCTGGGCAGCGGCCATCGCGCGCGCGCCGCTGGCCGGCTTGGCCACGACACTGGCGCTGATACTTTTTTATGCCCTTTGCTACGGCGTCTGGGGGCTAGCAGCGTTGGTTTTTTGGGAGCGCCGGCCGGAGAGCCGCCAGGTAGTTATTCGTTGTTTCTTTTTCTTTGTGGCGGTGGTTTCACTGCTGGTTTACCTGCCGCTCAACCCTGTGGCCTATCTGCTTGCGGTTCTTGGACGGCAGGAGTTGGCGCCGCTGAGCATCGCCGGAGTGAAGTGGTCGGCCAACATCGTCCATTTTGGTTTTCACCTGGTGCTCGGCGGCGCCGGGCTGGCCGCCCACCGCTGGGCGCTAAAACGAGGTCTGTAAGCTTGGGCACCGATCGAGAAACCCTGCAAACTCAAATCTCCCGGCTGCTCGGCTGGGAGAAGCGTAAACGGCGCGAAGCGACTCTCACCGTGGCGCTGTTTTATGCGCTCCTGGGGGCGCTGGGCGCGCCATTATTTGTTTCTATTTCGCGCGGCTGGGTCTGGGTGGCGCCGGCGGCGATTTTCGCCCTGCTGACGCCCTACTTATTTTTCACGCGGCGCTGGCGCGACCAGGATACGGCGCGGGCGCTGGCGGCTCTCGATAAGACGCTCCGTCTCGATGAGCGCGCCACCACGGCCTGGGAGCTTTTGCGGCGCAATGAAACGAAAGCCGTGGCGCTATTGGTGCTGCGCCAGGCGAGCGACAAGCTGAAAAGCTTCGACGCGCGGGCGCTGTTTCCGCGCTCATGGGGTTGGCACGGCTATTTCATCGCGCCGCTGCTGGCGCTGTGGCTGGCAATGCTCTTTTTCGATCCCGGGTTTCAGGCTCAGGGCGTCGGGCCGGGCCATCCGCCTTCGCTGTCACAAAAACTGCGCGAGTTCGCGCGCCGGCTCCAAGAGAAAGCGCAAAGCGAAAGTTTGCCACAGACGCTCAAAGCCGGCCGCGAGCTGGAAAAGATCGCGCAACGGGGCATCGACGCCAAGACCGCCGATGAACAACTCAAAAGCGAACTGGCCGGCATGGCGAAAAAAATGGCAGCGGAAAGAAACGCTGCCGGGCAAGCGCCATTCGGCGTGGCTGAAAGCCGCCAGCAGCTCGAAGATCTCAGAGCTGAGCTGGAAGCCGCGCGCGAGTTGTTCAACCCGGCTGACGGCGAAGGGCAATCCTGGCAAGACCGTCTCGGCGGTTTAAGCCAATTCAAAAAGCAATTGGACCGGCAAAATCGCGGCGCCCAGGGGCTGAGCCGCGGCGAGATGAAATCTTTCCTCGACAAATTGGAACAACAGGTTGCCGGTGAACTCGACCGGCGCACGCTCCTGGAAGCGGAACAGTTTCTGCAGCAGCTGGCGCAGCGTGGCCAAGGCCAGCAAGGCGACGCCCAGGCGCGAGCCGGCGGGAATAAAGAACAGGACAGCCCGGGTGACGGCCAGCGTGAAAGAAATGCCGGCACCGCGCCGGGGGAGGAGCCCGGCAAGAATTTGGCAAAAGCGCCATCGCTGCCAGAGTTTCAAGGTGGAGCGCGCGCTCAAGTGAAGGGCATGATCGGCGAAGGCGAGCGAAGCGGCATCTTCTTCAAGGCCAAACCCGCTCCCGGCAAGAGCAAACTTTCCCAAGATGAAGTGATCGCCAGCTACCGGCGCCAGGCGGAAGCGGAGCTGAACACAGAAAAAATTCCCGAGGAGTTGAAAGACACGATAAAGAATTATTTTCTCTCGCTGGAAAAGGCCAAATGAGGGGGATTGGAGTGATGGAGAAATGGAGTATTGGAGTGATGGGTAAATTAACTCCCATCCCCGCGACGGTCCGATTCCTCGTTTTCCCAATACTCCATCACTCCATTACTCCAACACTCCAGCTTCGTTAGGAGCGTGAGCATGGAATCCGTTGAAGACATTGAGCAACGCATCGGGCGCGCGCGCCGTTCGTTCGCCGAACTGAAAGCCGAAATGGCGCGGATGATTGTCGGCCACGAAGCGTTGATCGAGCAGGTTTTTATCGCCCTGGTGTGCGGCGGCCACTGTTTGCTCGAAGGCGTCCCCGGATTGGGTAAGACGCTGATGGTGCGCAGTCTCGGCGAGATCCTCAGCTTGAGCTTCTCGCGTGTCCAGTTCACGCCGGATTTGATGCCGGCGGACATCACCGGCACCAACTTGCTCGCCGACGATCCGTCGGGGCGGAAAATCTTCGAGTTCCAGAGCGGTCCGATCTTCGCCAATATCGTGCTCGCCGACGAAATCAACCGCGCCACACCTAAGACGCAGTCAGCGCTTTTGGAAGCGATGCAGGAGCAGAATGTCACTGTGGGCGGCAAGGGGCACCGTCTGGAAAGTCCATTCATGGTGCTCGCGACCCAAAACCCGCTGGAGATGGAAGGCACGTACCCTCTGCCGGAGGCGCAGGTGGACCGTTTTTTCTTCAAGCTGCTGCTGGAATATCCCAGCCGCGCAGAGCTGAGCCGGATAGCCGATCTCACCACAGCGGCGCCGCCGGGAGTGCTCAGGGAGGTCCTGGACGGCGCGGCGATTCTGGAGATCCGCCAGTGGGTGCGCGAAGTGCCGTTGGCGGAGACGGTGAAGGACTACGCCGTGCGACTGATCCTCGCCACCCACCCGGGGCGGGAAGCCGACGACAGTGGCGTTGCGCTGGCACGCCGTTTCGTGCTCTACGGCTCCAGCCCCAGGGGGTTGCAAAGCTTGATTCTCGCGGCCAAGGCGCGGGCGCTGTTGTCCGGCCGGCCCAATGTTTCCTTCGAGGATATTCGATCGATGATCGCGCCTAGCCTGCGCCATCGCTTGATCCTCAACCTGGAGGCGGATGCCGAAGGGATCAACGCGGAAAAAATTCTTGCCGAAGTCGTTCGGCAGGTGCCGGAAGTGGTTTAGGGGAAACATGAGTTTCGAGTTTCGGGTTTCGAGTTTCGAGTCGCAGCGGCGGCGCATCGCTGGCGCTATGTCCAAGCTCGTCGGCTTGACCGGAAGAACGTTCTCTCGCGTCGCTCGAGCGGACCAGCAAGACGGAAAAACCAGCCGGCAATTTGCCGCGGCCGAACCCGAAACTCGAAACCCGCAACCCGAAACTTTTTTCGATGCCGACTTTCTGAAAAAACTCGAACGGCTGCACTTGATTGCCAAGCGCCTCGATTGGGCGGGGGCCAGGGGCGAACACGCGGCTTCGCGCAAGGGTTACAGTCTGGAGTTCTCGGATTACCGCCGATACCAACGCGGCGATGATCTGCGCTACGTCGATTGGAATATCTACCGCCGCCTCGACCGGCTGCTGCTCAAAGTGTTCACCGCCGAGGAAGAGATGAACATTTATCTCCTGGTTGACACGAGCGGGTCTATGGCTTGTTCGGCCTCCACGGCCGAAGTCGAGTCGGCGAAGATCGGCTACGCGAAAAAAGTCGCCGCGGCCCTTGGTTATATCGGGCTTAAAAATCTCGACCGCGTCGGCGGCGCGGCGTTTTCTTCCACCCTACAGGCGCCGCTTAAATTAGGCCGGGGACGAACGCAAATTCTCCGTCTCTTTGGCTTCCTCAACCGGCTTTCCTGCGCCGGCCCAACTGATCTCCGGGCGGCGATACACAAGTTTACTACCTTGTTTCCTCATCCCGGTCTCGCGGTGGTCGTGAGTGACTTGTTCGATCCGCCGGGTTGGCGCGCCGCGGTGGAGGAACTGGCGCGAAAAAAATACCAGATCTTGATCATCCATATTCTCGACGAGGAAGAGATGCAGCCCGGCTTTTTGGGCGACGTAGCGCTGGTGGACGCCGAGGGGAGCCGCGAGCGCCGGTTGTTCGTGGACGCGGAGCTCGCGCGCCGCTTTCAAGAAGAACTGGCAAAATATTTTCGCGATATCGAATCGGCTTGCGCGAGTCTCGGGATCGATTATCTGCGCACCACGACGAGGGTTCCTTTCGACGAGTTCGTGCTCAAATCGCTGCGCCAGGTCAGCAGCGTGACTTGAACCATGCTTTGGAGCGTGCCATCCGCGCTGTTGGTTATTTTCGGGGCCGTGCCCCTGATACTGTTTCTCCACAGTCTCAGGCCCAGGGGATTGAAGGTCAACACAACGGCGCTCTTTATCTGGGAGCGGGTGTTGAAGGAGCGTCCGCTGGCGACGCGGCTGGGCTGGCTCCTGCGCAAGAATCTGCTTTTGATTTTGCAGTTGCTCGCCGCGATTCTGCTGATCGGGGCTCTGGCCGATCCATCGCTGCTCCATTTCAGCGCCCCTGCCGGGGACACCGTCGTGGTCATGGATCTGACCGCCAGTATGAAGGCCAAGGGGCCGGCGGGCACGCGGTTCGACGCCGCGCGCCGGGAGTTTCTCTCCTTGGTCGATGCCTTGCCCGCCGACCGTAAAATGATGCTCATCGGGGTTGGTTCTGAAACCCGTCTGATCGTGCCCTTCACCGCGGATAAAACGCGGCTAAGGGAAGCGGGACGGAACCTTCTGCCCGCCGATACTTCCGGGGGCGTAAAAGACGCGATCCTCTTTGCCCATGCCTTTCTGAAAAAGGGCAGTTCCGACCGTGTCGTCGTCATTAGCGACGGCGCCTTTACCGGTGCCGAGGAATTTAGCCGTGAGTCAGCCCACCTGCGCTTCATCAAGACCCCCGGCGGCGCGGAAAACCTGGGCATCGTCGGGCTGGATCTCAGGCGCCATTCCGACGGCTCGGAGCGCTACGAAGTGATGGCGCAGGTGCGCAACTTTGGCGTTAGAGCCGCGCGGGCACCGCTCACGCTGGCGCTGGGACAAACGGTCCTGGCGCGCCAGGAAATCATGATTGAGGCCGGTGGCCGGCGCGTCCTCGTTTATCCCTATGACGGCGATCCCGTCGGCACACTCTCGGCGCAGCTGGAGATCGACGATGATTTTGCCACGGACAATCGCGCCACGCTCACGGTGAGCGCTGCGGCGCCGGTGCGGCTGCTGTATGTCGGTCCCGGCAACCCGGCCTTGAGCAACTTGTTAAGATTTTTCCCCAACGTGCAACTGACCGCTGTGACAAGCTGGGGGCCTGACGCGACGCGGCGCGAGGGCGACCGAGGGGGCATTTATGACGTGGTCATTTTCGATCGCGTGGCGGCTCCCGGACTTACCGAAGGCAATGTGATTCTCATCAACACGGTGGCGCCGAACCTCCCCCTGAACCTCCAGGGCGAAGTGCGAACGCCGCGTATCAGCGCGCCGTTGGCGAAGCACCCGGTTACCGCGGGCTTGAGTCTGGGCGACTTGCATGTGCAGGAGTCATTGCGTGTGGCGGCCGACGGCGACAGTATCGTATTGGCGCGGGCGGCGGGTGGCCCGCTGCTGGTTGCCTTCGAGCGCGCCAAACTGCGAGCACTGTTCATCGGCTTTGATCTGATGGCTTCCGACCTACCCTTCCGCGTGGCTTTTCCAGTCCTGTTCCACAACGTCTTCGAGTGGTTTCAGCCGGGGCGTCGTGAGTTTCCCGCCGACGGCGTGCG
>DASWHT010000332.1:0-3973 GCA_036398075.1 Binatia bacterium
AACGATCTATGAGAGACTGCCGGCCCAGGTGGCTTGGGTAATTGGTCAATTGATTCTGCTAAAAACTCCTCCGTTCATCCTTCGAGAACCTCATAGCCTATCCTGAGTTTATCGAAGGAACGAACGGAAGCGTGGTTGAATTCATTGGGAATTATCCGTTCTACTGAGCTTGTCGAAGTATGAGCTTAGTCGAAGCATTCATAGGGTTTTTCAGCAGAATCGCAAATTGACAAATAACCCGGCCATCGACTATACACAATCTAATTACGAGTAAAACCGTAACCAGACATGGTTCGCGGTCGCGGGGCACAGTAGAGTAAAAGCCGCAAAGGAGATGGTATGTATGATCTGATTTTGAAAGGCGGGCGCATCTATGACGGCTCCGGCATGCCTTCGTTCAACGCCGACATCGGGGTGCGCGACGGACGCATTGCCGCCATCGGCAGGATCGATGATCCGGCGGACAAAGTGCTCGATGCCGGCGGTCTCGCCGTGGCGCCGGGAATCATCGATTTTCACACCCATTTCGACGCGCAGATCTGGTGGGACCCGCTGGGATCGTCATCCAACGAACATGGCGTGACCACGGTAGTGATGGGCAACTGCGGCTTGACGCTGGCGCCGTGCAAACCCGAGAGCCGCGACGCGCTGATCGGGACTTTCGTACGCGTCGAGGCCATGCCGCGCCATTCTTTGCAGGCCGGCATCCCGTGGGAGTGGACCACCCATGGAGATTTTCTCGACGCTCTCAGCCGCAGGCGCCTCGGCCTCAACATCGCCACGCTCGTCGGCCATTGCGCCGTCAGACAATACGCCATGGGCGAAGCGAGCGTGGAGCGCGAAGCCAACGACCCGGAGATCAGCCAGATGGAAGACCTGGTGCGCCAGGGAATGGCGGCGGGCGCCTTTGGATTTTCCACCAATTCCAACCAAACTCACTTCCGCGAAGACGGCAAGCCGGTGCCGAGCCGGTTCGCGAGCCTGGGCGAAGCGGAGCGGCTTTCCCGCGTCGTCGGCGCCAGCCGGCGCGGCGCGGTGCAGTTTACGCACGGCGCCTTTGCGACGCCGGAACATGTGGCAAATATCGGCAAATGGTACGATGCGATTCTTAGCGAAACCGGCCGCCCGTTGATCGGTGAAAGCATCCGGCACCGCTGGAGCGAACCCGATCTGTGGCGCAAACAGCTTGACGATGTCGAAGAACGCTGGCGCCGGGGCTTCGCGAGTTATGCCATGACTTCGACGCGCCGTTCGCTGCGGCGTTGGAACTTGAAAGACGGCGACCGCTTCAAAGAACTGCCGGAGTGGAAACGGTTAATGTCGTTGGCTCTGGAATCCCGCAAGGACGAGCTTGGCAAGGGCGGGACGCGGCAAAGGTTGGCGGGTGAAATGGCGTCGGCCAGCCTGGCGACGGATCTGACGGGCCGCTGGAGTTCCGTCGCCGTCAATAAAGTCAGCCGGGCGGAGCACGAGCACTTTCAAGGCAAGAGCATCGACGAACTCTCCCGCTTGCAAGGGAAAGCCGCCATCGACGCTTTTCTCGACTTGGCGCTGGCGGAGGACTTGGAAACCGTCTTCGAAGAATCCAACACTCAGGGAGACGAAAAAGCGGTGCGGGAGATTTTTCAGAGCCCTTACGTTATGCTCGGCCAGTCCGATGCCGGCGCCCATGTCGCCAGCGGCAATCCCGGATTTGGCTTCGGGACGCTGCTGCTGAGCTATTGGGTGCGCGAACGCAAAATTATGTCGCTCGAAGACGCGATAAGAAAATTGACCTTCATGCCGGCGTCCATCTTCGGCATCGCCGACCGCGGCCTGCTCAGGCCCGGCATGGCGGCGGATATTTTTGTTTTCGATCCGGCCGCCATCGATCTGGAAAAGCCTCGGCAAGTAAACGATCTCCCCGAAGGCGCGCCGCGCTACGTCCAGGGCGCTCGCGGTATTCACTACAGCATCGTCAACGGTTCGGTATTGATGCAAAACGGATCGCACACCGGCGCTTATCCGGGGAAGGTTTTGCGCAGCTAGCCGGCGTGACGGCGCGAATCGAGCCGACGGCCGTAAGCCAAATAATGCATAGGCACGCTGGTCGCTCGCGCAACGTTTCGCACCCGTGGAGGTTATCGGTATCGGCCTTTGACGCGCCGCGGCCCGCTGTCGCCGCGGACTCACCGTTATTCTCCCGTGTGTCCAGACCAAAATTGATCTCTCCAGGAAGGGGGACTATCGATGAATGCCAATGAAAAGATCGCGGTTTTTGGACCGGCCCTGCCTCTTAATATAGCGCCGCTGTGGGTGGCTCATGACAAGGGTTTTTTCAAAGAGGAAGGTCTCGACGTCGAGTTGCGGCCCGTTCAGGGCATACCCGACAGCCAGCACCCGCGCCACCAGTGGCGCAAAGAGGGAATGATAATATTTCAGTCGCCGGGCGGCTCCCCGCCGTTTCGCTCGGTGCTGGAAAACCGCGATCACATCGACGGCGAAGTGAATGTGGTGTCCATCGCCAACCGGACGGCCCATGTGTTCGTCGCCAAACCTTACATCAAAGATATTCCCGACCTCAAAGGCAAGAAAATCGCCGGCGATCTGAAGGGCGGATCGAGCATGGATGCCAAGTTGGTGCTGCGCCACTATGGGCTCGATCCGGAAAAAGATCTTACCTGGATCGATAGTCGCGGCAAACCGCCCAACACAGAACGTTTTCGTTTAGCGTTATTCGAGAAGGGCGAGGTGGATGCGGTGTGCTGCGATCCGCCGCACTGGAATATCGCCGTGCAAATGGGCGGGCACGCGCTCACTTCATGCCGCGATCTTTGCGCGATACCCGAAGCGGGCTTTTCGACTTCGCCCGCCGTGATCGCGGAAAAACCGTTTGTCGTCAAAGGCATGGTGCGGGCGCTCCTGCGGGGCACGATGGTCGCCCGGTTTAGCAAAGAGGAAACCCTCGACTCCATCCTGCGCCACAACCACTTCATCACCCGCGAGCTGGCGAGCCTGGCCTACGACGAGGTGCATAATGAATGGGGGCCGGTGTTGGACTTTGACGGTTATCAACGCAAGGTGGACTTCTACACCAAGGAATGGAACTTGCCGAAAAAGCCGGTGAGCGACTACTACAATTTCAAGTATCTCAAAGAAGCGCTCGATGAGCTGGGCCTGCTGCACTCTTGGGATTCGAAGATGGATTTCAAGGATTAGGCAACCGGCAATAGATTTGATCCTGCGGCATTGTTATTACTTATGGGAAAGCGGGCGTTGCGGCGAATTCAAATTTTTTTATTATTCTTTTTCGCGTCGGTTTCACCCGCGCTCGCTCAGTCCAACTTCTACGAAAACAAAACGATCAAGCTCGTCCTGGGCTTTTCGCCGGGCGGCATCAGCGATCTTTGGGGCCGCGCGCTGGCGCGAGCGATGAGCCAGACCCTACCGGGCAGGCCGAACATCATCCTGCAAAATATGCCCGGCGCAGGTTCGCTGACGGCGGCGAATTATATCTACAGCGTCGCCAAGCCTGACGGACTGGCGATCGGCTTTGTCACGCCGGGACTTTACTTCAACCAGCTCACGGAAATGAGGGAAGTCCGGTTCGACTGGGCGAAATTTACCTGGATCGGCTCGCCCGAGCGGACCGTACGGATCATGTACGGGCGAGCTGATACGCCCTATAAAACCCTGGAAGACATCCGTAATGCCGCCGAAGCGCCGCGTTGCGGCGCCACGGCGCTCGGCACCGTTGGGCATTATTTCCCGCGTTTGATCGAAGCCGTAGCCGGCGTGAAATTCAGTATCGTGACCGGTTATCCCGGCGCAGCGGAAATCGACCTGGCGATGCAGAAAAACGAAGTGCATTGCCGAGCCGGCAGCCTGGAAGGTTACTTCGGCAGCGAGCCCACACGCGGTTGGGCCAAGAGCGGCTTTTCGCGTGTGCTCGTGCACGGCAGCCCGAAGCGCGACCCGCGTTTGCCGGAGGTGC
>DASWHT010000333.1:0-2508 GCA_036398075.1 Binatia bacterium
AGTTTTCCTACGCGGCGTCTCTTTTCTTTTTTTGCAGCGCCCAGTAGACGTTTTCAGGCTTGAGCGGAAGGTCGTAGACCCTTACCCCAATTGCGTCGGTAACGGCGTTGCCGATGGCCGCGGGCGTCGGCGCGAGACCGGGCTCCCCTAAGCCTTTGGCGCCATAGGGTCCCTCAGGTTCCGCGCATTCGACGACGATAGGGATCATCTCCGGCGTGTCCAACGAGGTTACCAGGTGGTAATCGAGAAATGACGGGTTGCGCACCTTGCCGGTGTTGTCCACCACCAATTCCTCATGCAGGGCCGAGCCGATGCCCATGACTACGCCGCCTTCGATTTGCGCCGCGCAATTGAGCGGGTTGATCGCCTTGCCGACGTCATGGGCGGCGGACATACGGAGCACCCGCACCCGGCCGCTTTCTTCATCCACCGCCACTTCGGCGGCCTGGGTCGCATACATGTAAAACGCCGAGGCGTGGTCGCTGTGGCCGGTTTCGAGGTCCAGATCCTTGCCGATTTCGTAAGTATAGGAACCGTCGCCGCGCACCTCGCCGTTGATGCCGAGCTTGCGCCGCACCACTTCCCCGATGGACAGGGCTTGTTGGGGCTGATCTTTGAGAAACACCTTGCCGTCGCCGACGTCCAGATCTCCGGCGGCGGCTTCGAGCATCGGGCTGGCTGCTTCCATGATCTGCTCGCGCGCATGAATCGACGCGCGGCGCACAGCGTTGCCCATATGATAAGTGCTCCGGCTAGAGGTTGTGGAAGCATCGTAGGGAATCACATCGGTGTCGAGTTGGTGCATGCGCACTTTGTCCATCGGTACTTTTAGTTCTTCCGCGGCTACTTGCGATAGAATGGTGTTGCAGCCCTGGCCGATTTCCACCGTGCCCGCGAGCACCGTCACTTCACCCTTGGCATTGACGAGCACTCCGGCCGCTGAAGTCGTCGGCGAGCGGGTGGGTTTCTGAATACAGGCGAACCCTTTGCCGATCTTGACTCCGGGCTTGGTGTTGACCGGTTTCGTGCCGTAGTCGATAGCTTCGGTGGCTTTGATGAGCGTCTCTTTGAGGCCGACGGCGTGGAGCTGCTCGCCCCAGTAGGAGACATCGCCCTCGACAAAAATATTCTTCAAGCGAATGTCGATGGGGTCCATGCCCAGACGCCGAGCGATCTCGTCCATCTGTTGCTCGCCGGCCCAGGCGCCCTGCGGGATCCCATATCCGCGATAAGAACCCGCGACGGGTTTGTTAGTGTAGACTGCGTAGCCATCCACTTTGACATGGGGAATACGATAGGGGCCGGGTGCGGGCAGGCTGCCGCGGATACAAACCGTCGGGCTTTTCTCGGCATAGGCCCCGGCGCCCCAGTAGATGGTCATCTGGCGCGCCATCAAGGTACCGTCTTTTTTCACGCCGGTTTTACAATAGACCACCGCTTCGTGGCGCGTGAGCGTCGATATGAAAGTCTCCTCGCGGTTGAATTTCACCCGCACGGGGCGCCCGTTGGAATGGAAAGCGAGAGCGACGGCGATGGGTTCGACCTTGAGACCGCCCTTGGACCCGAACCCGCCGCCCTGCAGCGGGTTGATGAAGCGAATCTTTTCCTTGGGCATGTTCAAGGCTTCGGAAATCTCATGCAAGGCGCGAAATGGCGCATCGTTGGCCACCCAGATGGTCAAGCGGCCAGATTCTTTGTCGAACTGCGCATGGGCCGAATGGGGCTCCATGGCGGCGTGCTGGATCATCGGTACGAAGTAACGCTCTTCGAGGACTAAATCGGATTGCTTGAAGCCGGCTTCGACGTCGCCGGTGCGAAGTTTAAAATGCTCGGCAACATTGGGCGCGGCGCCCCGAACCATAAAGTTGGCCTTGCGATATTTGTCGTAGTCTTCGTGGATCTCCATGCAACCGGGTTTGCAGGCCGCTTCCGGATCGGTGTAAACAGGCAGGTCTTCATATTCCACGTCGATCAGTTTCACCGCCGCTTGCGCTATGTCTTCGTCCTCGGCGGCCACCGCCGCAACCGGCTCGCCGATGTAACGCACTTTGCCCTGCGCGAGAAAGGGTTTGTCCTTGACAGCTTCGCCGTGGGTCCAAGGGGCGTCCGCGCCGGTCACCACTGCGACCACGCCGGGGAGCTTTTTCGCCCTCTCGGTGTTGATCTTTGTGATCTTCGCGTGCGCTTTGGGGCTGAAAAGCGTCTTGCCATAGAGCATATTCGGCAGCACCAGGTCGTAACCGTAGACCGCCTGGCCGGTGATCTTTTCTTCCGCGTCAACGCGGGTGACGGGTTTCCCTACTACTGTGAGTTCGGACATCTCTTAACTCCTCAAAAATAACCGTTCAAGTCGTTCAAGCAGTTCAAATCGTTCAAGCCGTTGAAGGCGTTCGGTCGTTCCACTGATTGGGAACGATCAGAGGATTTATCGTTTTGAACGATTTGAACGGCTTGAACTTATTGAACGTTTTTGTTCCGCATAATAGTTGCGGCGTCTTGCACGGCCTG
>DASWHT010000334.1:0-20166 GCA_036398075.1 Binatia bacterium
ATCTTCTGCTTTCTTTATCTTCACCTCCTTACCGCAGCGCTTAGAACCAGTGACAAACTGTCAAATCTGTTTTGCAAACCGCGGGCCACAAGTTTTTTGCGGCCTGATAACGAGAATGAAGATGAAAAGAGCGGGCAACCCTTTGATATTCAACAATAACCGGCGGGGACTTGATAATTTGCGGTTTTTGCATCAACCAAGGAGTGACAAGAAACGGCAGCGCAGGTGGAGTTCATCGATTGTGCCCCTTTGGGCTTGTGACAAAATTTGTTACTCGGCAACCTGGCCATCGCCGGCTAAATTCTGGCCTTTTCCCAGCAGTTCGTACTTGTCCAGCCTGTGGCGGAGCGACCTGTAGTTTATACCGAGCAGCTCCGCGGCCCTTTTCTGCACCCCCTTGGCTCGCTTTAGAGCATCGACCAGAATGGCCCTCTCATGGGTCTCCAGTTCGGCGTCAAGGGACACCCCTTTGGTGAAAAAGTGCCCTGAATTATTGCCGCCGGCGCCGTTATCGCTGAGACCGGCAGTTTCCACTGCCGTCGGCGGCAGATCTTTCAATTGGGAGGGCAAATCTTCCTCGGTAATAATATTCCGGCTGGTGACCGCGACGGCATGCTCCAGAACATTTTCCAGCTCACGGACGTTGCCGGGAAAGTTATGATTCATAAGTCGCATCAGCGCGCCGCTGGATATTTCTTCAACCTGTTTGCCGTGGGACGCCGCAAATTTGCGCAAGAAGTAGTGCGCCAACGCGGGAATGTCATCTTTGCGATGTTTAAGCGGCGGCAAGACCATTTGCACCACATTGAGCCGGTAGAACAAATCTTCGCGAAACCGGCCTTCTTCCATTTCTTTGCGCAGCTCTTTATTGGACGCGGATATTACCCGGACATCGACTTTCACCTGCTTGCTGCCACCAACGGGTGTGAAGCTCTTTTCCTGGAGAACCCGGAGCAACTTGACTTGAAGATGGAGCGGCAGCTCTGCCACTTCGTCAAGAAAAATCGTCCCCTGGTCGGCCTGCTTGAACAGGCCCGCGTGGTCGGATACTGCGCCGGTGAAGGCGCCCCGCACATGGCCGAAAAGCTCGCTTTCGATGAGTGTTTCCGGAATCGCGCCGCAATTGACCGCCACAAAGGGTTTGTCTTGGCGCGCGCCGTTGAAGTGAATTGCTCGCGCCACCAGTTCCTTGCCGGTGCCGCTCTCGCCGGTGATCAGCACGTTGGTGCTGCCGGCGGCCACTTTTTGAATGAGCTGATAAATCTTGTCGATGCCGCCGCCCTTTCCCACCACGCCTTCGAAGCGGAAGCCGGAGGAGGCCAGGCCGTCGGGCTCGCTATGCAGCTCAAACTCCCGCGCCCGGCGTAATTCTTCTTCAAGGCGAACTTTCTCTTCGGTTTCCTTTTGCTTCGTGACGTCCTCGAAGATAGCCACATGGCCGATTAACCTGTCGCCGGCGTTGCACAACGGCGCGAGGGTCAAGCGCAGTTGCTTTTGCCGTCCTTGAGAGGAGGTGAACGGAAACTCGCCCGGCACTACTTTGCCATTTTCGGCGCCATCAAAGCGGTACTTCAAACTAGGAAAGATTTCGTCGAGTCGTTTTCCCGTAACTATCGATTCCTGGAGGGAAGTCAGTTGTTGTGCCTGGGCGTTAAAGTAGTTGATGTATCCCCGATCATCGGTGATCGCTACGCCACCGCCCACCCCTTCCAATAAGGCATTTTTGAGCGAGTCCAACCGTTGATAGTCAACGTGCTTCTCTTCCAGGAGTTTTTCCGCCACACCGAGCTTTCGCGCCAAGTAGCCACTGAGCCACGCAATGACAAAATAACTGGTAATATTGAGCGCCACGGGCATCAAGAGTGGCCACGATAGGGAGTTGACCCTGGCATTCCCATGGGCGCTGCTCAGAATAAGCAGCGCCGCGTAGCACCCGCTGGAAAATCCGGCGGTGATAAACGCGCCGCGGTGAAACAATAGGATCGCGCCGTTCATCACCGCCATATTGTAAAGAAACGAAAACGGGCTGGTGATATCGCCGGTGATCCAGATAATACCGCTGATCAACAGCACGTCGAAGCCGATTTGCCCATAGGCAAACCAGTTGAGCTTCTGAACGCGGCTGAGAAGCGTCATTGAGCCTATGGAAATCACATAAGCGGCGCCCAGCGGAATGAGCAGGGTGTAGAAGAGGCGCGGTTCACTTTCGGTTCCGAAGAAATGGAAGAGCGCCGTGGCGCCGAGAAAGAAAGATAAAGTGACCACCCGCAGAAAGAGCAGCCACTTTATTTTCTCGATTAGATTGCTACGTTCGTCGTTCATGGGAAAGAGTCCCGCCAAGCAGCGCGTTGGATGGGCTTAATCAATCAACGAACCCATCTGGAAGATTGGCAGATACATGGCGATAACCAAGCCGCCCAGGATAACGCCCAATACCACCATGATCATCGGTTCCATCAACGCGGTTAAATTTGCCACAGCATCATCGACTTCTTCTTCGTAAAGCTCGGCGACTTTTTTCAGCATGACGTCCAAGCCGCCGGTGGTTTCGCCCACTGCGACCATCTGGCAGACCATGGGCGGAAAGACCTTGCTTTCCCTCAGAGGGTCGGCGACAGTTCTTCCCTGGCTTATGCTGGCTCGGCTTTCCATGATGGCCTTCTCAATGACCTTGTTGCCGGCGGTCCGGGCGGTGATCGCGAGCCCGTCCAGGATTGGCACGCCCGAGCTTAGTAGTATCGACATGTTTTGCGAGAAGCGCGCCACCGCAACCTTGCGCAATAGATCGCCGATAATCGGCATTCTGAGCATCATCCGATCGATATGCATGCGCCCGGCGGGAGTCTTGTAGTAAAGCGAAAATGCCACGACCACGCCGATCATGCTGCCAAAAATGAGATACCAATAAGCGACAAATGCGTTACTGATATTGATCGCGATTTGCGTCGGCGCCGGGAGGGCTTTACCCATGCTGCCATAAAGCTCGGCGAACACCGGGATAACGAAAATCATTAAGATAGAAACGACGATGACGGCTACGCCCAGGATGCTGCTGGGGTAGATCATCGCGCCCTTGACCTTCTTCTTGAGCTTGTTCGCTTTTTCGATAAAAATGGCGATTCGGTTCAAGATCGTATGCAGCGCGCCGCCCATTTCGCCGGCTTCGACCATGTTGACGTAGAGATCGTCGAAAACTTTCGGGTGCTTTTTCAGCCCTTCGGCGAGGGTGGTGCCGCCTTCGACGTCTTTGCGAATGGCCTGCAACGTCCGGCGAAAAGTTTTGTTTTGGGTCTGCTCGCCCAAGATGCTCAGACACTGCACGATGGGAAGCCCGGCATCGATCATCGCGGCGAACTGGCGGGTGAAGACCGCTACGTCTTTCGGCTTGACCGATTCGCTGAAGCCGGGAATCCTGATTTCTTTCTCCATCCCCGCGCCTTTTTCGCGGATGCGGGTGGGAATGGGGCGAATACGCCGCTCGCGCAGTATCGCAAAAACGGCTTCCCGGCTGGACGCCTCAATCTCGTCCCTTATGATTTTCCCTTGGGCGGTTTTACCTTCCCATAAAAATGTCGGCATGCTTTTATCTCCCCGTTATTGATATTTGAAACCTGGAAACGATTACTTATAGTTTCTCATTGCTTTTCGCTTCGCCGGCGCCCGGCACATCATTATCCCACCGAGAAAACTGATCCGAACCCCTTATCGGCATCCGTCACTCGCAAAGTCTCGGCGATGGTCGTAAGGCCGGTGCGAACCTTGTTTAGAGCGCTCATTCGCAGCGTGCTCATCCCCAGTTTAACCGCTTCGCGCTTCAAGTCGATGGTGGACGCGCCGCGTAGGATCAGTTCCCTTAACGCCTCGTGCATAACCATGATTTCGTAAATCGCCAAGCGTCCTTTATAGCCGGTGTCGTTACAGTTAGCGCAGCCCCGGCCTGCAAACGTCGGGAAACCGGCGCTGACATCGGTAGGGTCAACTCCCAGAGTGATCAACGCCTCCGGGTTGGTTTCCACCGGTTCCTTGCACCTCTCGCAAATCTTGCGCACCAACCTCTGCGCAGCGATAAGATTGATCGATGAGGTCAGCAGGAAGGTTTCAATCCCCATGTTGAGCAGCCGATCCACGGTGGACGGCGCGTCATTGGTGTGTAAAGTGCTGAGAACCAAATGGCCGGTGAGCGCTGCCTTGACCCCGATCTGTGCGGTTTCCAGGTCGCGCATTTCGCCGACCATGATTATATCGGGGTCCTGGCGCAGGAAAGACCTCAGAGCCGCCGCGAAGGTTAACCCGATATGTTCTCGCACCTGTACCTGATTAATGCCCATGAGGTTGTATTCCACCGGGTCCTCGGCCGTGGAAATATTGACGTCCGGTTTGTTGAGTTCCGAGAGCGCCGAATAAAGCGTTGTCGATTTGCCGCTACCCGTCGGTCCCGTGATAAGGATCATGCCGTAGGGCTTATGGATCGCTTCCTGAAAGTCTGCCAGGGTTTGCGGGTCGAACCCGAGCTTGGCCATGTCCAGCTGGAGATTAGACTTGTCCAAAAGCCGCATGACGACTTTTTCACCGAACAACGTCGGCAGCACGGAAACACGAATATCGAGTTCGCCGTGCATGCCCATTTTGAGCTTGATGCGTCCGTCCTGAGTCAGCCGGCGCTCCGCAATATCCAGGCCGGCCATGACTTTCAGGCGCGAGACCAGCGGATTTTTGAGGCGCATCGGCGGGCTCATGATTTCATGAAGCACGCCATCGACGCGAAAGCGCACGCGAAACGCCTTTTCATAGGGCTCAATATGAATATCGCTGGCGCGACGTTTGGCGGCGTCGGCGAGGATGGCATTGACCAGCGTGACCACCGGCGCTTCCATGGTGGCCTGCTGCAACTCTTGCAGATTGACGTCGTCCGACTCGTGGATGACTTCCATCTCGGAGTCACCAAACTTTTTGAGCACGTCGTCATAACTGACGCCGCCGAAGCGATGCTCCAGAGTCTTCCTAATGGCAGATGCTGATGCAGCGACGACGCGAACGCCATAGCCGGTAATGAATTTGACCTCATTGATCGCCACCAGTTCGGTGGGATCCGCCATGGCCACGGTAAGGTTAGAACCCAGGAGCTTTATCGGAATGATTTGGTGTTTCTGCACCAGATGGGCCGGGACTAAGTTGAAAACCGAATCCTCAATCTCGGCGGGATTTAGTTCGACTTTCTCGATGCCGAACTGGGCGGCGAGGAATTCCGTTAAGGCGTCGTCGGTGGTGAAGCCGAGCTTGACCAATTCTTTGGGGACGCTCGACCCGTTTTCCCGTTCCTTGTCTTGTGCTTGGGTAAGCTGCTCGCGACTGACGATGCCGCCGCGAACCAACAGCTCTGCGATGCGCGGTTCCATGCAAAGCTAGCAATCGGAAGGAACCAAATTTTCTTAAGAAATAACAAGGCTATCATCGGAATCAGTTTGGCGGATTCATGACCTTCAACCACGGCCACGCGCAAGTGGCTAAACAATTAAGGTTTTTTTCCTAATACCGCCTGGGCCGCCGCCAATTTGGCGATGGGCACGCGATAGGGCGAGCAACTTACGTAATCCAGGCCGATTTTATGACAAAAACGCACAGATTCCGGGTCACCCCCATGTTCACCGCAAATCCCAATTTCGAGGCCTTTGTGGGTTTTTCGGCCTTTGGCAACGGCAATCCGCATCAACGCGCCGACGCCATCTTGATCGATGCTGACAAATGGATCCTGGGGCAAAAGACCGTCCATAACATAGCTGGGTAGAAACTTACCCGCATCGTCGCGCGACAACCCCAAGCAGGTCTGGGTCAAGTCATTGGTGCCAAAAGAGAAAAACTCAGCTTCCTGGGCAATTTCGTCGGCCACGAGGCAGGCCCGCGGCAGCTCGATCATTGTACCGACCAGATAGCGGACTTTAACTCCGTAGAACCTCATGGTTGCTTGCGCCGTCTGTTCCACGATGTTTCTTTGCGCGCGTAGCTCTTCGCGCGATCCCACCAGCGGAATCATTACTTCGGGAAAGGGATTTTTCCCCTCACGGCGCAGCTCGCAGGCAGCTTCAAAGATCGCCCTTACCTGCATTTCGGTAATCTCGGGATAAGAAATTCCCAGCCGGCAACCACGGTGACCGAGCATCGGGTTGAATTCCTGGAGCACTTTGACTTTGTCCCGAAGCGTTTGCACCGGCACGCGCATCACATGCGCCAGCTCCAGGATCTCCTCCTCGCGGCTCGGCAGAAACTCGTGAAGCGGCGGATCGAGGGTCCGGATCGTCACCGGCAACCCACCCATAATCTCAAGAATTTCCTTGAAGTCTTGTTTCTGCATAGGCAAGAGCTTGGCCAGCGCACGCCTGCGCCCGGCTTCGTCGTCAGCCAAAATCATTTCGCGCACCGCCTGGATGCGATCGCCCTGAAAAAACATATGCTCGGTGCGGCACAGCCCGATGCCTTCGGCGCCGAACGCCTTGGCGACCACCGCTTGGTCGGGCTGATCGGTATTGGTGCGCACGCCGAGCTTGCGGATTTCATCGGCCCACTTCATAAGCTTGGAAAATTGTTGGAAGACCCGGGATTTTCCGACTTCCCGGGTTTTGCCGAGTAGCACCTGCAACACTTCCGAGGGCAATGTGCGGATTTCCCCCGCCATGACTTCACCGGTACTGCCGTCCAGCGACAACCAATCGCCTTCCTTTAAAATGGTCTCACCCACATGCATCGTGCGCGCTGCGTAATCGATGTTGAGCGCCTCGCATCCGGCGACGCAAACCTTTCCCATTTGGCGCGCCACCAGCGCCGCGTGTGAGGTCATGCCCCCGCGGGCGGTTAGAATTCCCTCCGCGGCTTCCATGCCGCGAATATCGTCGGGGCTTGTCTCAACACGACAGAGCAAGACACGCTCGCCATTTTTCTTCCAAGCCACCGCGTCTTCGGCGTGAAACACGATGCGCCCAGTGGCGGCGCCGGGACCCGCCGGTAAGCCCCGCGCCAGAATGCGCCCCTGCTTGGCCGCCTGTTCCGTATCGTGACTGTCGAAAATGGGCCGCAGCAGTTGATTAAGATGATCCGCTTCGATGCGCAGCAGAGCTTCTTTCCTGCTTATGATTCTTTCCTCCACCATATCGATGGCGATACGCACCGCGGCAAATCCAGTGCGTTTAGCCGCCCTGGTCTGGAGCATCCAGAGTTTATTGCTCTCGATGGTAAACTCGATATCCTGCATCTCTTTGTAATGGTTTTCGAGGATCTTACAGACTCTTTTCAGTTCCATGTACGGCCTCGGCATCAGCGATTCGAGCTCGGCGATAGGCTTCGGCGTGCGGATTCCGGCGACTACGTCTTCGCCCTGCGCATTGATAAGAAACTCGCCGTAGAATTGTTTCTCGCCGGTGGCCGGATTGCGCGTGAAGGCCACCCCGGTGGCGCACTTTTCTCCGAGATTGCCGAACACCATTGCCTGCACGTTCACCGCCGTTCCCCAGGAATGTGGAATCTGGTAGAGCTGCCGATACGCGATGGCTCGGTCGTTGTTCCAGGAACCCAACACCGCCCCTATGGCGCCCCAGAGCTGATCGAACGGATCCTCGGGAAAATCTTTTCCCGACCGGTTTTTTACCTCGGCTTTGAAATCCGCGACCAACTCTTTAAGATCTTCCGCATTGAGGTCCGTATCGAAACGCACCCCGCGGCTTTTTTTCTTCCGTTCAAGGATGGTTTCGAACGGATCGCTCTCGGTCTTGTCCCGTGGCTTGACTCCCAAGACAACATCGGCGTACATGTGCACGAAGCGGCGGTAGGAATCATAGGCAAAGCGCGCGTTATGGGAGCGGTGAATCAGCCCCTGGACCGTGCGGTCATTGAGACCCAGATTAAGCACCGTATCCATCATTCCGGGCATCGACTCCCGCGCTCCTGAGCGAACTGAAACTAACAAGGGATCGTCGTAGTCGCCGAAGCGGCGCTCGAGAATCTTCTCGATTCTGGCGAGCGAGTCCAGCAGATTTTTTTCCAGCGCTTTGGGATAGCGGCGGTCATGAGCATAATAAAAAGCGCAAACTTCCGTAGTCAGCGTAAACCCAGGCGGCACGGGCGCGCCGATGCGGGTCATTTCATGCAGACCCGCGCCTTTGCCTCCAAGCAGCTCGCGCATTTCCGCTTTGCCCTCGGCTTTGCCGCCGCCAAAAAAATAAATGTACCTTTTCTTATTGCGCATGATCGCCAATCCTTCGGTAAACGTGTTTTCGCTGGACGCCGGCGCTGGCGCGACCGGATGGCCTTATTGCTAGTCTATACCGCGACGAACTTGGCGATAAAAGCAGCCGATCTGATTTCGCGTTCCATGTGGAATTGTAGGAACCGTTGAACGAGGAACCGAATCTCCTTAAGTACCGCCACCGGGAGGGACCCTCCGCCCAATCCATCGATTTTTTCTTCTCGCTTCTCTTCTTGGAGCTTTATCAACGCCGCCAGGGCTGCCGCGCCAAGGGGTATAATTTCTTTTCTCGATTGCGCGCAAACCCCGCAAAGAATCCCCCCTTCCGCCGGACTGAAATACCAACGCGCGGCGCCATGCTCGCGGCGCGCAACGGAGCAACGCTTGCAGCGATCCAGCGCGGGTTGGTAGCCCGCCAAACGCAACAGCTCGAGCTCGAATGAAGTAAGAAACTCCAGTGGCGCGGTTCCATCGCGGTCCAAGAAATGCAGCCCATTTTTCAAATGCTGAAAAACCAGAGCACTTTCATCCCGTTCGGCGGTGAGGCCATCGGTGATCTCGACCAAATAGGACGCCAAAGCGATTTTTTCCAGGCTAGTGTCGAGCCGTTTAAAGGCAAAAGTCAAATCAGCGGATAAAATAAAAACCAAACCACCATGGGGCCGGTCTTGGAAGCGGAGATTGACGAGGGAAAAAAGCTCAAGGGAATTAGCGAAGCGTTTACGAGAGCGCTTGGCGCCCTTCGCAATGCCGCGGACTTTGCCGTAGCTCTCGGTGAGCAGACACACGATCTTGTCTGACTCTCCGTACGGCCAGCTGCGCAGGACAACCGCTGGTGTAGCAAACGTGAGACGCATCGGAAGCTTAACAACCGGGACCGTAACATTTTTTAGCAACGCGGACAAGTATTTAAAATCCCAGCAGTTTTTCTGAGATGCAACTTGACAAGCAGTGATGTCGTGATTAATTTGCCCCCAACTCGTACGGCGGAGAAAGTGTGAGAAATGAGCGACGAAACGAAGAATAGTCCTGAATCAACCGACATCACGGCCACGAATGAAACGGACTTTGGTGAGGCGAGCGCCCAATCGGCCGAGCCGCAATCCGAAATAGAGCTCCTCCGCGAACAACTCAAGGCTAAGGAAGAAGAAGCGAAGAATCACTATGATCGCTTCCTACGCCAAACCGCAGATCTCGACAATTTCAAGAAAAGAGCGAGCCGGGACAGGGAAGATGCGATCCGCTTCGCCAATGAAGCTCTAGTCAAAGAATTGCTGCCCGTCGTTGACAATCTCGAGCGGGCAGTCTCCCATGCCAAGGAGGGCGGTGATGGAGAATCTCTTGTCGAAGGCGTGGAAATGATTTTGAAAGGGCTTTTCGACGCACTCGGTAAGCATGGCGTGGTGCAGATATCCGCCAACGGGCAGCCGTTTAACCCGCAGCTGCACGAAGCCATGGCTCAAGTTGAAAGTGCCGGCCACGAGCCCAATACGGTCTTGGAAGAACATCAAAAGGGCTATTTGCTCAAGGACAGGCTTCTTAGGCCTTCTCTGGTAACGGTAGTTAAGACCCTAAAATCAAACGAGAAAAAAAACCAGAACGGCCCGGTTGAAAACAGTCCAAGCGATGATTAAATAACGCCTTGCTGCGCGGGCAAACCTACGCATGCTGTCTTGAGGAGTCAAAAATATGGCAAAGGTGATCGGCATTGATTTAGGGACAACCAATTCATGTGTCGCCATAATGGAGGCGGGAGACCCCAACGTTTTGGCAAACTCCGAGGGGAGCCGCACGACTCCCTCGGTGGTCGCATTTACGGACAACGGCGAGCGGCTCGCCGGCCAAATCGCACGGCGTCAGGCCATCACCAATCCAGAAAATACTATTTTTGCGGTGAAGCGGCTTATTGGCCGGCGGCATGACGACCCCATGGTGCAAAAGGCCGTCAAAGTCTTGCCTTATAAAATCGCCCGCAACGAAAGCGGCGATGCTTGGGTGGATATTCGTGGCAAGCAGTATAGTCCCGCTGAAATCTCGGCCTTCATCCTGCAAAAAATGAAGCAGACGGCGGAAGATTATCTCGGTGAAAAAGTCACCGACGCGGTAATCACGGTGCCGGCGTACTTTAACGACAGCCAGCGACAAGCAACCAAAGATGCCGGCCGCATCGCCGGCTTGAACGTCCTACGCATCATCAACGAACCCACTGCCGCATCGCTGGCCTATGGCCTTGATAAGAAAAAAGATGAAAAGATCGCAGTCTTCGACCTTGGCGGTGGAACTTTCGATATCTCGATCCTGGAATTGGGTGACGGCGTTTTCGAAGTTAAAGCGACTAACGGCGACACGTTCTTGGGCGGAGAAGACTTCGATCAGAGAATCATCGACTACCTGGCCGACGAGTTCAAAAAAGACCAGGGCATCGACCTGCGTAAGGATCGCATGGCGCTGCAGCGTCTCAAGGAAGGCGCGGAGAAAGCCAAGTGCGAGCTCTCATCGTCGATGGAAACCGATATCAATCTCCCCTTCATCACGGCGGACCAGCAGGGGCCGAAACATCTGAACATAAAACTGACCCGGTCGAAGCTCGAGGCCCTCTGCGGCGACTTGATCGACCGCACCGAGGGGCCATGCCGCCAGGCTTTGAAAGACGCCGGGCTCACGGCCGGCGATATCCACGAAGTAATTCTCGTCGGCGGTATGACGCGCATGCCCGCAGTACAGGAACGGGTCAAGAAGATTTTTGGCAAAGAGCCGCACAGAGGTGTGAATCCCGACGAAGTCGTCGCCGTCGGCGCCGCGATACAGGGAGCCGTGCTGACCGGCGAAGTGAAAGACGTTCTGCTCCTTGACGTCACCCCGTTGTCTCTCGGTATCGAAACCCTAGGCAATATTTTTACCAAGCTCATCGATCGCAACACCACGATCCCGACAAAGAAAAGCCAGGTATTTTCCACGGCGCAAGATAATCAAACGGCCGTTTCCATCCGGGTTTTTCAAGGGGAGCGGGAGATGGCGTCGAATAACAAGCTGCTGGGGCAATTCGATTTGGTGGGAATTCCCATTGCACCCCGGGGTATGCCTCAGATCGAGGTGACCTTCGATATCGACGCCAACGGTATCGTTCACGTCGCCGCCAAGGACCTCGGCACTGGTAAAGAACAGTCCATTCGTATCACGGCATCGAGCGGCCTCAGCGAAGACGAAATCAAACAGATGGTCAGGGATGCCGAGGCGCACGCTGCAGAGGACAAAAAGCACAAGGAAACCGTGGAGGCCCGTAATCATTTGGACTCGCTGGTTTATTCCACCGAAAAATCGCTCAAGGAATACGGCAGCGATCTGGACGGCGGAGTTAAGGAAAACATCGAAGCGGCGCTGAAAAAATCCAAAGAAGCGTTGGAAGGCCAAGACGCCGAAGCGATGCGCGCGGCGGCGGAACAGCTGAGCCAGGCATCGCACAAGCTAGCGGAAGCGATGTATGCCAAGGCGTCACAGCAGCAGGCCGCTCCGCAACAAGAAACACCGGCGCAGGATGGCCAGGCGGCAGGCGGCGGCAAAAAGAAAGACGATGTTGTAGACGCCGACTTTACGGAGGTAAAGGACTGATCATTCGGGAAGCGGTCCAGGATTATCGCCGAAGAAGGCCCCTGCTTCAGATTTTGATTGTGGAGCGGGGCTTTCTTGTTTACACTTCCTGATAGAAAACCAGAGGCTGGTCATCATTGAGCGCCAAGAAAGACTACTACGAGCTGCTCGGCGTTTCCCGCAACGCAAGCGAAGAAGAGATAAAGAAAGCTTACCGGAAACTCGCCCTGCAATATCATCCCGACCGCAACCCGGGGGATAAACAGTCCGAGGAAAAGTTCAAGGAAGTTTCGGAAGCGTATCAAATTCTCTCGGACGCGGAAAAGCGCGCAAAGTACGATCAGTATGGCCACGCTGCCTTCGGCGATGGCAGCCCTTTCCCCGGCGGTTTCGATTTCACCGCCGGATTCGAAGATGTATTCGGCGATATTTTCGGTGAGTTCTTCGGCGGTGGCGCCCGGCGCGGGCGTGGCCGAGGCGACGATCTTCGCTACAATCTAACGCTGAAATTCGAGGAAGCGGTCTCCGGCACGGAGAAAAAAATAAAAATTCCCCGCCATGGTCCCTGTGAAACCTGCCACGGAAGCGGCGCCAAAGTGGGCACGGCGCCACAGACTTGCCCGACATGCCGCGGCCGCGGGCAGGTGAGTTTTCAGCAAGGGTTTTTCAGCGTGTCGCGCACCTGTAGCCAGTGCCACGGCCAGGGAACGATCGTCAAAGACCCTTGCGCGAATTGCGGCGGCTCGGGCCGGTTGCGCAACCTGCACACCCTCAATGTCAAAATACCCGGCGGTGTTGATACCGGTTCGCGGCTGAAACTGAGAAGCGAAGGCGAAAGCGCGCCCGCGGGCGGCGCTCCGGGAGATCTCTACGTGGTGATTCAAGTCGAGCCCCATCCGATCTTCATTCGCGAAAATCTCGACATCCTGTGCGATGTGCCGATCAGTATCGCGCAGGCCAGCCTCGGCGCGGAAATCGACGTGCCGACGCTCAACGGTAAAGTAAAAATGAAAATCCCGGCCGGAACGCAGTCCGGTAAAGTCTTTCGCATGAAAGGCAAAGGGATTAACGATGTTCAAGGTTACCATCAAGGTGATCAGCATGTCCGCGTAAGCGTTGAAACTCCGACGCATCTAACAGCCCGCCAGAAGGAACTCTTGAAAGAATTTGCCACGGCCGGCGGCGAGGATGTCAACCCCATGGCCAAAGGCTTTCTCGACAAAATGAAGGATCTGTTCGGTTAAGCCGCCACGAGCCATTGAGCGGCGGCTTCGCCTCGGGCCGGCCCTCGATGGCGAGTTACACGCCTTATCATTCGATCATCACGCGAATATCAGTCCTTTGTTAGGCGCCTGCAGCGCGGCAGCCGTAGGCTCGCCATGATTCTCGAATACCGGAAAAATTGGCGAATCAGCGTTGTTTTTGTTGACCTGCCGTGCCAGTGTGGTTAACTAGTGCCCATGAGCGAAGTTGAATGGAAAATTGACGAGGCGGAAAACAAGGGCTCCCATGTCGAGATCCCTGACGTTCTGCCGCTCTTACCGATTCGCGATATCGTCATTTACCCCTACATGATGTTGCCGCTCTTCGTCGGCCGCGACGTGTCGATTCGCGCGGTGGAAGAAGCGCTGTCCCGGGACCGCTTGATCTTTCTCGTCTCGCAGAAAAACTCCGCCGAGGAAAACCCGTCGCCCGAGGGCATTCACGGCGTCGGCACCATCGCCTCGATCATGCGCATGATCAAGCTCGCCGACGGGCGGGTAAAAATTCTCGTCCAAGGTCTTGCCAAGGGAGAAGTCGGGGGGTTCGTGCGCGAACGGCCTTTTTTCGAGGTGAATATCCGCAAGGTCGTCGAGCCGCCGCTGACCGAAATGTCCATCGAGGTCGAGGCCCTGATGCGCACCGCCAAGGAGAAAATCGAACAGATTCTAAATCTCAAAAACCTTCCGCCGGAGATCGTAATGGTCACCGACAACATCAGTGATCCAGGCGTGTTGGCGGATCTCGTGGCGTCGAACCTGCGTTTGAAAATCGAGGAAAGCCAGGCGATTCTGGAAATCTTCGACCCCATTCACCGACTAAAAAAAGTTAATGAACTCTTGAGCCGGGAGCTTGAACTGTCAACCATGCAGGCGCGCATTCAGAGCCAGGCGAAGGACGAGATGACCAAGACCCAGCGCGACTATTTTCTGCGCGAGCAGATGAAGCAAATTCAGCAGGAACTGGGCGAAGGTGACGAACGCGCGGAGGAAATCGGCGAGCTCAAAAAACAAATTGAAAAAGCAAAAATGCCCGTAGAAGCCAAAGGAGAGGCGGATAAACAACTGCGCCGCCTCGAGCAGATGCATCCGGAATCTTCTGAGGCGTCGCTGGTGCGGACCTATTTGGACTGGCTCGTCGAATTGCCCTGGAGCAAGAGCACCAAGGATAATCTCAACATCAAGAAAGCCAAGCAGGTTCTCGACGACGATCATTACAACCTGGAAAAAATCAAGGAACGCATACTCGAATACCTCGCGGTCAATAAACTGCGCAGGAAGATCAAGGGACCGATTCTCTGTTTTCTCGGGCCTCCCGGAGTCGGCAAGACGTCTTTGGGCCGCTCCATCGCGCGCTCGCTCAACCGCAGCTTTGTCCGCGTCTCACTGGGCGGGGTGCGCGACGAAGCCGAGATTCGCGGCCACCGACGCACCTACGTCGGCGCGCTGCCGGGGCGCATCATCCAGGGCATCAAGCAGGCTGGGTCCAACAATCCGGTATTTATGCTGGATGAGCTCGATAAAGTCGGTGCCGATTTCCGCGGCGATCCATCGGCGGCGCTGCTGGAGGTGCTCGACCCCGAGCAAAATCACACTTTCAGCGATCATTATCTGAATCTGCCGTTCGACCTGTCGAATGTGCTTTTCATTTGCACGGCGAACTTATTGGACTCGGTCCCCGCGGCCTTGGCGGACCGCATGGAGGTTCTCCAGCTCTCCGGTTACACCAACGAGGAAAAACTGGAAATCGCCCGCAAGTATCTCATCCCAAGGCAGTTGGAAGATACCGGAATCTCCACCAAGTATCTGGAGATTTCCAACGAAGCCACGCTGCGCATTATCGCCGAGTACACAAAAGAGGCTGGTTTGCGCAATCTCGAGCGGGAGATCGCCTCGATCTGCCGCAAGGTGGCGCGTAAGGTCGCCGAGGGGAAAGACGATCTGACGCGTATCACGCGGGCGAATGTTCAATCGTACCTTGGCGCCCCAAAATTCCTCCCCGAGACCGAACAGGAACAGCATGAAATCGGTGTCGGCACCGGTTTGGCGTGGACGAGCACCGGAGGCGAGATTCTCTATATCGAGGCGTCGCTGTCCAAAGGACGCGGTAATCTGACGCTCACCGGGCAACTAGGCGAGGTGATGAAGGAATCCGCCCAGGCGGCCGTCAGTTATGCCCGCGCCCACGCAAAGACGTTGGGGATCGAGGCGGACTTCTACCAGAAACTCGACATCCATATCCATGTTCCTGCGGGGGCGATTCCAAAAGATGGACCGTCGGCGGGAATCACCATGGCGACCGCCTTGATCTCCGCCTTGACCAGGCGGCGGGTGAGTCGCGATGTCGCGATGACCGGAGAGATTACTCTACGCGGTCGGGTTTTACCCATCGGCGGCTTGAAAGAAAAATCCCTGGCGGCCGTGCGGGCCGGCATCAAGACCATCATCATTCCCGACCGCAACGAAAAAGACCTGGATGAAATTCCGAAACCGCTACGCCGAAAACTCCGTTGGGTCGTGGCCAAAAACATGTCGGATGTTCTCAAGGTCGCTCTGTTGGACAGTGGGACGAGGACCGTCAAAACTCGCCGCCGGGTGAATGCGCGAAGACATTTCAACGCCCGCGGGCGCAAAGCGCCATTGCGTACCAAGCGGCCGCTACGCAAGCACCACCGTGAAAGGGCTATCCCGCTCAGGCCGTAGCCATTCCGTCGCTACCTGGATTATTCACCGACCTCGTTGGAGCCGCTCCCGATTGGCACCTCGAACTTATGAAGCTCAGCCAGCTCGGTGAATTCGGACTCATCGACAAAATCCGCCGCGCGACGCCGAAAGGGCGCGGCGTGTGGCTCGGCATCGGCGACGATGCCGCATGGGTAGGCAGACCTTCTGGGTCTTGCCTGGTGACGGCGGACTTGCTCCTCGAAGGCGTCCATTTCGATCTCAAGTGGACTTCGCTCTTCGATCTTGGCTACAAATCCCTTGCCGTTAATCTGAGCGACATCGCCGCCATGGGCGGCGTGCCGGCCTACTTCGTTGTCTCGCTCGGTATCCCCCGTCATTTTCGCACCGAGCAGATTGACCAATTTTATCGCGGCATGAATAACCTCGCCCGCAAATGCGGTGTATCCCTCGTCGGCGGCGACACCAGCGTTGCCGGATCGCTGCTCATATCGGTCGGTCTCATCGGTCATGCCCCCCATCGTCCGATAGCCCGCCACGGCGCGAAGGTCGGCGATGACATCTACGTCACCGGGACTCTGGGCGACGCGGCGTTGGCGTTGAAGCTTTTAAAAAGCAAATCGCCCGCGCTCCGTAATCCGGCGGCGGCCTTTCTTCTCAAGCGGCTTCATAAACCGCTAGCGCGTTGCCGAGCCGGTTTTCTGCTGGCGCGGGAAAAATTGGCGGCGGCGATGATCGATGTCAGCGATGGTTTGCTTCAGGACCTCGGCCACATAGGCAACGCGAGCAGTATCGGCGCGGTCATATGGGAAGAGAACTTGCCGCTGTCCCGATCCTACCATATGCTCGCTGGCAAAGAGGGTAGCCGTTGGGCATTGTCCGGCGGCGAGGATTACGAGCTGCTGTTTTGTGCCCGGCGCCCAAGACGCGCGGCCATACAAGCTCTAGCCGGACGCGCGGGTGTGCCCATTACCCGGATCGGCGCCTGCGTGACCAAAAGGGAAGGAATCGCCGTTCTCGACCCTTTCGGCAGAAAGGTAAGAATGCCGGCGCGGGGCCATGACCACTTTGGCCAACGGAATCTCGGCCGATTGAAATAGTCGTAGCAGCACTGGACGAGACGAGATGGATGCCTTGCGCTTGACCGAACTTTTCGAAAAAGTCAGCAACGGTAAACTTTCTATAACCGAAGCGGTGGCACGCCTGCGCCATTTGCCGTTTGAAGACCTCGGTTTCGCCAAGGTAGATCACCATCGGGCCGTGCGCCAGGGCTTTCCCGAGGTGATCCTGGGCCAAGGCAAAGAGCCCAAACAAATTGTTGCCATCGCCCGCGCCATGCAGCGCAACCGCTGCGATATACTCGTGACACGTCTCGACGCCGAAAAAATGGCGCGCATAAAAAATTCCCTGCGCGGCCTCAAATATCATGCCGACGCGCGCGCCGCCACCTGGACGGCGCGGCCGGTTCGCATTATAGGCAAGGGCACGGTGCTGGTAGTTTGCGCCGGCACATCGGATATTCCTATTGCAGAAGAGTCGGCCGTGACGGCCATGATGATGGGTAACCGGGTGGAGAGACTCTTCGACGTCGGGGTCGCCGGGATTCACCGGCTGTTGGAAAACCGGCAAAAGCTGGACGCCGCCGCGGTTTTGATCGTCGTCGCGGGCATGGAAGGGGCGTTGCCGAGCGTCATCGCGGGTTTGATCGATAAGCCCGTGATCGCCGTGCCCACCAGCATCGGCTATGGCGCCAGTTTCAACGGCATCGCGGCACTCTTGGGAATGCTCAACTCCTGCGCGGCCGGCGTCACTGTTGTAAACATCGATAATGGTTTCGGCGCGGGGTTTGCGGCGAGCCTAATAAACCGGCTATAACGTGGCGACATGCAGTGTCATCACTGCGGCAGAGAGGTCCGGCAAACGATTCACTGGCAAAAAGCTTACAAGGTGGATTATTATCTGCTGCACACGGGCCCCACGGAATGGGCATACTTTGTAAATCCCAAACTCGATGCTCCCCCCGTCCGGTACCGCAAATTGACTCAGCCCACGGATATCATCACCTGCGTCGACTGTTATGCTCTCCCGGAAATCAAGCACCGACTGGATGACGATTTCAGCGGCCGGCGCCCGCTTTTCGAGGTGAACGAAGAGAATTCAGGGTATTTTACTCCGAGGCCAGAAGCTGATGGATAGGGAAAAGAACTACCGCATCACCGCCCGCCAGTCGGAACTCGCGGTGCGGATCGTGGGCAAATCTCAAGCGAACCTTTTCGTCAACGCCGCCATTGCGCTGTTTGACGTCATGACCGAAAGTGACAAAATTGAAGCAAAGGAGCATATGCAATTGGAGGTGGAGGGCAGTGACCGCGATGACCTGCTGGTTAACTGGCTGCGCGAGCTGCTCTACCTCTACCAGGGGAGCGCTTATTTGCTGAAGGAGTTCAATATCCGCGAGGTCAAGGACACAGTGGTCAAAGCTGAAGTGGGCGGCGAAAAGCTCGACCCGGACCGCCACGAGGTCAAACAGGAGATCACCGCGGTGGCTTATCACCAGAGCCACATGCAAAAAACCGGCGACCAGTGGATCGCGCAGGTGATCTTCGAGGTGTAAGACGATTCCATGGCACAGGTAAGCGAAGGTGAATTCGGCGGCACGGCGCTCATCGCCGACCCCATCCATCGCTATATTCAGTTTACCGTTCCGGAAACCAAGGGCGAAATAACGGAAAAAGCGCTTATCGACTCGCCCTGGGTGCAGCGGCTCCGCTATATTTACCAGCTGCAGAGCGCGCGCTGGGTCTTCCCCTCCGCGGAGCATAGCCGCTTTCAGCATTCCCTGGGCGCCATGCACCTGGCCGGAGAGTTCGCCAAACACCTCTATCCGTCGCTCAGCCGAGTGCTCGGCTCGGAGTGTCCTTCAGCGCCGTTTATCGAGGAGTATATGCGCGTGACGGGGCTGCTCCATGATATCGGTCATGGTCCCTTCGGCCATTTCTTCGACGATAATTTTCTTCATAATTACGATCTCACCCACGAAGACCTCGGCCAAACGATCATTCAAAAACACCTGGGGGATATTATTAGCCAGCTGCGCCGCAGTCCGAGCGGTTGCTTCGCCGCGGGAGAAGAACTGAGCCCGGAGGACGTGGCTTTTCCCATCAAGAAAAACGGCAAGGAAGATCAGCAAAAACCCAGGTGGGTCAGATTCCTTCAGCCCCTTACCGGCGGCATCTTTACCTTTGACAATCTCGACTACGTGTCGCGCGACTCGTATATGTGCGGCGTGGCGGTGGGTCCCGTCGACCGCGAGCGGCTGATTCATTACACATTTTTCACGCCCAAGGGATTGACGCTGCACAAGGCGGGCAACGGCGCCCTGACTATGTTTCTCAACGCGCGGCTCTATCTTTACACAAACGTCTACTATCACCGCACTACCCGCGCCATCGATCTCCATCTACGCGATATTTTTCCCGAGACAATGAAAGCGCTTTTCCCTGGCAATCCCCTGCAGCATATGGATGAGTATTTGTATCTCACTGACTGGTCACTGCTCCAGGAGGTGACGCGCTGGCGCCGCCACGGCGGCGAGTCTGAAGCGCTCGGCAAAGAATGGGAATCCGTGCTGCAGCGCGAAGTGAAGTGGAAGATGGCGTATGACCGGACCCTGGCGCTGAACGAGCTTCGCTACGGCGTGTCGCTCATCCAGGATACGGACTGGGAGAAGCGCATCCGCTCGGCCTTGCCGCCGGCGCTGCGCGAGCTCGTGTTTCGCATCGACATGGCGACCCAAGATCCGCGGCCGGAAAATCCTTTTGCCATGGGTAAAAAGCAGATTTACATCTTCGATCCCTCCAGCGGCGATATTGCCAAGGAATCTTTGGCCGAGCTGTTTGAATTCATACCGTCGAAGGTGGTCCAGTTCAGGGTCTTCGCCCTTGACCACGAGCACGATCCGCTCCTGGCTGAAGTGGCCGAGAATACCTTGAAAGGACGGTCACCAGCCGTCAAAACCAGTGTCTAGCACATATAAAATTCCCATCGTCGACCTGCGCGCTCAGTATGCCGGAATTCGCGCCGAGGTGCTCGCCGCCGTCGACGAAGTGCTCGAGAGCCAGCAATTTATCTTGGGACCGGCGGTGAGCCGGTTCGAAGAGCAAATGGCTCGATACCTCGGCTGCGCCCACGCCGCCGGTGTCGCCTCGGGCAGCGATGCGTTGCTACTCGCGCTGATGGCCCTGGATATCGGTCCTGGCGACGGCGTCGTCGTTACGCCGTTTACTTTTTTTTCCACCGTGTCGTCGATCACGCGCCTCGGCGCGACGCCGCTGTTCGTCGATATCGAACCCGGCGATTATCTGCTCTCGGCGCCGGCGCTAGAAAAATTGCTCGCTCAGCGGG
>DASWHT010000335.1:0-3577 GCA_036398075.1 Binatia bacterium
AAGAGTTCAAGTCGTTCAAAAAGTTCAAATCGTTCAAACCGTCTCGAACGGCTTTGCAACCATAAGCTATGGCGTCAAAAAGGTAGAGGCGCCGAATCCATCGAATAGAGATAGCTCATGACGATCGTGGTCGAGTAAAAGGCGACAACAAACGTGACTGTGGATAGGAAGATTCGAAGCAAAGTTGCCATAAATTTGCCGGTGTTCGCCGCGGAATGAAGTCGGTTCAATTTCAATACGGCAACCGCGTGCCGATGCCGCTCTCCAGAGCACTGCGATAAATGTAATCCGCCATGGCAATGTCTTGATTCACCAGGCCGATGGCGCGGATGAAGATCCGTTCGCGGTCGGATTGGCGCGCGTGTTTTCGCCCGGAAAGAATTTCCGGCAGTTCGGCATAGAGATCCTTCTCGCTCAAATACTTTTCTTTGAGCATGCGCTGCATGTCGGATTTGTTTTTGCAGTGCTCCCAACTGTCGACGACAAACTTGTCGGAGTTTTTGTAAACTGAACTCTCCATCTCCTGGTGCTTGCCGATGGAGTAAACGGTGATTCCTTCACCGAGCCACGATTCCTTGACGAATGGGGTCGAGGTGGTCGTCGCGGAGATAACCACGTCGGCGCCCGTGAGCGCCTCCTCCGTGGATTCCACCGGCCGGATATTCAATCCATATTCTTTGCCGATTTCCTCGGCGTAACGATGGCGCGACTGCGGGGTGCGCGACGTGACCCGCACTTCCGTCAAATTAAACGCCTTTGCCATCACTGGCACGGCGGCGCGCGCCGTGTCGCCGGCGCCGAGCATCGCCATCTTAGTCGAGCCTTTGCGCGCGAAGAGCCGCATGGCGACGGTGGCCGCGGCGGCGGTGCGCACGGCGTGGCACCAGTCTTCATCCATAATGCAAAGAATTTCGCCGCCTTCGCGGTCGCTGAGTATCAAAATTCGTCTCGGCCCGCGGGGCGGCCGCGAAACATCCCGGCTGCCGCCCGCGGCTTTGATCGAACGAATGCGAAAACCCGCCACCGGCTCGGTCGCCAGCGCGCAACCGGTGACCCATGACTGCCAGCCCTGTTCCGGTTTGATCGCCAGATCTTCGGGGATGGACCAGATGACCCGCCCTTCGCTGTGGTCACGCAACGCTTGCTCGGTGATCTCGATGGCGCGGCCAAGGTCGAGGACGTTTTTTACGTCCCCATTGGAGAGATAAAGAATTCCTTGTTGATCCATGACTAAGTGATTATTGCCAAGTCGCGGCAGCCGGCGGTCAGAAATTGCGGGCCTGTCTCGGTGATGAGCAGGTCCTCTTCCAGATGAACCGCGCTCTTTTCTGAACGGACCTTGGGTTCCAGGGCAAGGACCATGCCTGGCCGATAGAGTTCCTTTTCCACTTCATTTAACGAGGGCGGCTCTGCGCGCGACATACCGATGCCATGGCCGATGCGTTTCGGGCTATCGACGGGCTCGTAGCCGCGTTTCACCAATTCGCGATTAGCGACACGCGATACCTCAGCGATGGACGTGCCCGGTTTCATCGACTCGAAACAGATGTCGATTACGTCGCAGGCGGTCTCGTGATCTTTTTTATGGTCCGCGGTGGGTTCGCCGAAAATCGCCATTCGGGTGACGTCGCCGTAATAACCTTCGTAACAGGCGCCGAAGTCGGCGATCATCCGATCGCCTTTTTCGTAGCGGCGGTCATCGTAACGGGTTGACGCGTTGAGCATCAAAAATCCGGGATGGCGCGGATGGGCGCCCACTTCGATCATCGAGATATACAACCGGTCTGCGACCTCACGCCGAGTCATGCCGGGTCTCAACTGCGGTAAGCAACGGGCGTAGGCGTTGACTGAAATCTCGCAAGCCTTGCGCATGAAATCGATCTCCTGCGGGCTTTTGATGATGCGCATCTCCGTCAGAGCGGCGGTGCCGTCTTTGATCTCCGCTTTGGGGAGAGCTTCGGTCAGGCCGGAGAGATAATTCACGGGAAACCCAAGCCGCTGATCGTCGCCCAGCTCAAAGCCCAACTTGGCTTCGCCAAGGCCCATTTCCTTTACGCAGCCGGCGATCATTTCCCGTGGAAACGGCACGTCCGTGTAGGCGCGTACCTCTCCCACCCAGGGTAGAGCCTTGGCTTTGGCTTTGTCGTTGCCGTAAACCAGCAGCAGCGGCTTGCCGCTCTTCGGCAGTATACAGATTTGCGGGCGCTGGATGTGGTCCAACTGGTAGCTGATGAGACCGCTAAAATACCAGTAGTTGTTTTTTTCCGAAACCACGAGCGCGTCGAGTCCGTCACGATCCATGAAGGCCTGGGCGCGTTGGTGGCGGTCGCGATATTCCGATTCAGTGAACGGGGCTTCGGTTGTCATGCTGACCTCCTCGTCTGCATCTGGCTAGGAATGCAGGAATGTCAGAGACGGAAATTGGTTCTAGTTCTGACATCCTCTCCCTCTGGAGACTGTGTCGCAATACCGTTCATGGTTCGAGAGCCTCACCACGAACGGTATTGCATGATCGTAAATTCAAGTACTTACCCGTTCGTCCTGAGCTTGTCGAAGGGCGAACTTCTGATTGCGACACAGTCTCCTGGGAGAGGAATGAGGTGAGGGCGGGCGAAAAACCAGGCCCTCACCCTGCCCTCTCCCAAAGGGAGAGGGTTAGCGAGAACAGGTGTTGAGTCTGTCAACTCGCGACCGCTTTCCTACCTTCAATCCTCTTGACCTGGTTTACGTAAGCCAGCGCCTCCTGGAGTTGAATCACTGAAGCGTACTTCGCGTTCATCTCGAAGAGATTGACCAAATGCGACGTGCGCGAACGGTCAAACACGCATTCTTCTACGAGGAAAACCGGGTAGCCATAGGAGTAACCGTCCAGTACCGTGCCGCGCACGCAGCCGCAGGTGCTGGTGCCGGTGACGAGCAGGCAATCGATGTTCTTGCGCACCAGATAAGTGATCAAGTGGGTGCCGAAAAACGCGCTGGCTCTAGCTTTGCGCACGATAAATTCATTGTCTCTAGGCCTGATCATCTCGGGAAATTCAACCGCCAGGTTCTCGAAATCGGTTTTATCCACGCTGCGCTTGGTGGCGTTGCCGAAGGCGGCTTTGAAATCGGGGTCGCTGGTGGAGTAGACCACTGGAATCTCGGCATCGCGGCAAGCGTGGAGCAACTGCTGTAAGTTTGGCAGCGCGTCCCAGGCTACCTGGCCACAGCTGGTGGGGAATTCGTCGATGGCATCCATGACCGGCATTGGCTTTGTTCCCGTGAAGCCGGTGATCACGTCAATAATCAACAGCGCGGGGTTGACGCCAAATTTCTCCTTGCCCTTGTAGCCGGCCTTTTCGTAAATCTGCCGTTCTTCTTCCGGGATAAATGCTTCCCAATCGCGCATACTCACATCTCCCATCTATTTCGCTTGTTAAGTGATTTTTGCCTCTGGCTGAAACTGGCGCCTCTCTGAGCATGATTTTGGTTCAAGCCGTTCAACCGCTTCGCTCTGTTCAATCGCTACGCTCCGTTCAAACCGTCGAAATGCCGGTGCATGGGGGACGCCTAACCCCTCACCCCTAACGCCTTACCC
>DASWHT010000336.1:0-3697 GCA_036398075.1 Binatia bacterium
TTGACCGTGGTAAATTTTCCCCGATCGCCCATGAGACCAGCCATTTTCTTCAGGATCTCCGAGTCATAAGAGACCGAAATCCCCTCGCCGGGCTCGCCTAGAAACGAAAGACTCGCGTGCTCCGGGATTTCCAAAACCCTGGCCACCTCAGCGGGCAAAAGCACCTCCAGACCGTCGCCGATTGGCTCCACGACGGCGCCGTTCTCGGCGAGCAGATGCGTGGTAAAATCAGCAAGGGATGACATCAAACCTCGTAATCCTCCGCGAAAATTTCCCGGTCTAATTCTTTGGACTCAAGGTAATCGGCCTTGGCCTGTACCAGATCTTGTCCGAATACTTCAAAGCGAGAGCGAGCCTCCTCGTGATTGCGGCTGCGCATCCATATCTCCATGACGATATCCTCAAATTCTCGTTCCTCTCCCAAATACCCGAGCAGCGGTTCGATTTCCCCGATAACCATCTCAAACATGTTGATTTTGTTCTCCAGGATATGGAGGATATGATCTTCCAACGTCTCGCGCACCGATAGATTGAAGATAAAGACCTCTCGGTTCTGACCGATCCGGTGCAGCCGGCCGATCCGCTGCTCGATCCGCATGGGATTCCAGGGGAGATCGAAATTGACCAAGGTATTGCAGAACTGCAAGTTCCTGCCCTCGCCGCCCGATTCCGTAGAAAGAAGTATTGGCAGATCTTCGCGGAAGCGCCGAATCGATTCGTCCTTTTCCCTGGCTGATAGGTCACCGCTAAATAAGGCGAAGGGAATGCCCCGGCGCTCCAGCAGCGCAGCGACCGAATCCAAGGTCTTCAAATACTGGATAAAGACGACCGTCTTTTCTTCCTGGTTTTTGCCGAGAATCTCGAGCAAGGCTTTTTCCCGGGCGCTCTCTCCAACGCTTTGCGCGAGATTAAGGAGGTTGTCCACGCTCTCACCACGCTCTGACCGCAAACGCAAGAGCGTGGCGCTCAATGCGGCGGGGCTGCTTCCGGCCTCCCTCAAGAGGAGCTGCAAGAGGGGTCCAGGAAGAGAGTCCGAGCGAGCACGCGCGAAATCGGTGATTCCGTTATAAAGTTCCCGTTCGGTCGCGCTCGGCTCCAGTCTCGCCGTCGTGGCGAAACGCCTGGGCAACTTCAAGTCGATTGCGCTCCGGGTATTGCGGATCATGACGTCCCGCAAGAGTTCCCGAAGTTGTTCTTTGTTCGCTGGCTTCCTGGAATCGCCCCGTTGCATGTAGGCCTGTTTGAACAGACGCTCGGTCTTAAACTGTCCGGGCTTCAGGAGCGTGATCAGATTGAAAAGCTCGATCAGATGATTCTGCACGGGCGTGGCGCTGAGGAGAAAGATAAAGCGCTTTTTGATTTCATTGACGAGTTTCCAGTTAAGGGTGTTGCGGTTCTTCAGATGATGCGCCTCATCGACCACCACAAGATCGTAAAAATTGCCGGCCACGCGAGCGAAATTCTTGCTGCTTTTGGCCGTGTGGATTGAGGCAATGATAAATGAACCGCGCCAGAAACGGTCTGGATCGGAGCTGAGGAGCGGGTCGTCGGTAGTGGCGAACACAATGGCGAATTTCTGCGCCATCTCCTCTTGCCATTGGGAGACGAGCGGCGCGGGAGTCAAGATCAGAATATTTTTGACCATTCCGCGCAAAAGGTATTCTTTCATTAACATTCCCGCTTCGATAGTCTTTCCGAGCCCCACTTCGTCGCATAGAAGTACCCGCCCATGGAAATACTTCAACACCTTCTTTGCGGTTTCAAGCTGGTACCAGTAGCGCTCGACTCCCTTGATCGCATTGACGCAGAGAAGATCGTCGAAGCCCCTCTGAACCTCGAGGTGAGCGTACTCGACGCGCAATTGACATTCCGCTAATGTCCCTCGGGTTTGCAGCATGGCGTTCATGACTTCATAATCCGGAGGCGCGAAGCGCAATGGAGCTCTATAAGAAGCCAACGGTGGGGCGACCGGCGGCGCCGTCACGGCGCGCGCTTCGCTCCCCTCGGGCCGACGCTGCTTTTGTTCCGCAGGCGCGGTGGGCACTTTCGCCGCGGCCGCACGTACGAGGACGCCGCTTTGCTTGACGGGAGGTTGGACCTTGCTTTGAGTTGAAATACGCTCCACCCATCGATTGTGTTCCTGAAGGCGGATAATATTCCGAGCGCGATCCAGCGCTTCTTTTACTTCTCGCCGAGTGTCGGCCAGAACGCGTTGACGTTTTTCAAGCTTGCTGGCGAGAGCAAGGTTTTCCTTGGCTTTTGCCAGATTCCCGCTTACCGCGTCAATCTCGCTCAATAGGGCATAGTCCCGCCAGTAGGAGGCCAGCTTGATCCGATGCACCAGCCAGGGTCGGGCCAGGTTCGGCGCTCGCATGCGACCAAGGGCCAAAGCGACGATTTCGTCCAAGAGCTCCATATCGTCCGGAAAACGCTTGAGCAGGTTCTCGATGCAACGGTAGGCTTTGTCGTTTTCGTTGCGCTTACGAAATCTTTGATAGGCTCTGTAGGTCTCGTCGGGGTCCTTTTCAAAAGAATTCACGAGTATCATTCTTATCTTGCGCTTCGCCCATTTGTCAATTTTTTTTGCCAATCGGAAAAATAATTTTAATGAAGCTACATGACGTTCAACCCTTTTTTCTTCACGGATTTCCCCAATGCGATCAGAAACATGACGCTTTTGCCCGCGCCATGCGGCGAGAAGAATTCAGTAACGTCGTCATCGAAGAAGGTGAGCCCGGAGGCGCCGAGGCGCTGGGCATAGGCGGCAAGATAAAGTTTTCCGCCCATGATGCTCGCTTCGAGCTGTGCCGCTCGATAGCCGCGGTTGCCGAAGCGTTCAAAAACGCGGTGGAGATCCGCAAGAGAATAGACGTTGACGCTGCAATCCGCCGGAATCGCCTGGCCCAAGCCGAGATATCCCGCTTCACGGCGAAAGTCGCCTTCTTTAAGAAGCTCAAGCGCGCGGGTATCGCGCCGGTAGACATATGCGCCTGGGGGAAGCCTATCGACCGCGTTGACGATCAAGTACAAGTCATTCAGCGAGTCCTCTGGATTTAAGAAATCCACTGGTATACCGCGGGTGGCGCGGTCAAGCATCGTGGAGAGCTGCGCGAACGTGATCGCCTCGCGTGAAAACTCGCGGGTCGACCCGCGCCGGATAATCACTTCTTCAATTTTATCCCGCGGCATCTCTTCCTCATTGAACGGCTGCAAAACGATGCTGCGCAGCTCAATTTCGCCTTCATCCTTCATCCCTCCGCCTGTTTTTTCGCCGCGCCAGGCAATGACTTCCTCGGCGCTCGCCAAAGCGGACGCTTGATGCATTTCGCGCATCGCCGGGTAATCTACTTCCCTCTTCGACAGCGGCTCGATGTCGAACGCGAGCGGCTCGATGGCGGGGAATGGCCTGGGGCTTTGCGTCACCGTATATCCCAGCGCGACGAGAGACAGCGGCGCCTCCCGTTGGCTATCAAGGCTCAAGAGCTCGCTTACCGCAGCGTCGACGAATCCGAGAACAACTTTGGCTGGAAGTCTCCGCGCGGCCGCCGCCGCTAAGAGATTGGCGAGAATCGTGCCACTGTCCCAGTAGCAGTGACGATAGGCGCGGGACTGGTACTTCCACGCATTACGCCAGAAAGTCGAAGCGCAAATCAGAATTGCCGGCGCGTTCACGATCGAAGGCTGTGCGCCGGCGGCG
>DASWHT010000337.1:0-17909 GCA_036398075.1 Binatia bacterium
CACCGGGATAAAAGTTTCCGAGATCGGCTTCGGCTGCGGCAACAATGCCGTGCTGATGGTGAAAGCATCCTACGAGGATCAAAGCAAGGCGGTTCGCCATGCTCTTGATTCGGGGATCAACTTTTTCGATACGGCGTTTGCCTACGGCTTGGGAAAGTCCGAGGAAAACCTGGGAAGGATTCTGAACGATCTGGGCGCAAATCCGGTAATATCCACGAAAATTCGCCTGGATGCCGACGCGGCCGGCGATATTAAAAGCGCGACGATCAATGCCGTCGAGGCCGGGCTCGCGAGATTGAAACGCAGCCGTGTCGATTTCATCCAGCTGCATACGCGGGTCACGTTGGAGCGCGGCATGGGCAAACGCTTTAGCTTAACTCCTAAAGATGTGCTCGGTCCCAACGGTGTCATCGAAGGACTCAAAACCATGCGCGACCGCGGCCAGGCCGGTTTCTTTGGATTTAGCGGGCTGGGCGAAGCGAGGGCGCTGCATGAGCTGGTGGACAGCGGCGAGTTTCATGGATTTCAGTGCTACTACAATTTGCTCAATCCGAGCGCGGGCCAGCCGGTGCCCAAAGATTTTAGCGCGCTGGATTATGGACTCATCCTCGACCGGGCCGCGGCAAGAGGTATGGGCGCCTTCAATATTCGCGTTCTAGCGGCGGGGGCGCTGACTTCCGATCCGAGCACCGGCGGCGGCAGTAGTACTGAGCCCCTGTCACCGGGTTCCGATTATCCGCTCGATCTCAAACGCGCGGAAAAGGTGAAAACCGCGCTTGGCGTTGATGGTAAACGTCTGACGCAAGCCGCGATCCGCTTCGGCTTGATGAATTCACAAATTTCCACGGTGCTCGTCGGGTTCTCGAATACAACTCATATTGACGAAGCGATGGCATGCTCGGGGGCGCCGGCGCTGTCGGAAGAGGAGATGGCGAAGATCAGAAAACTTTGGGACTCTGACTTCGGTGGATTGTCTCAGTAGGATTCGCGGAGGCGTACGGTGGCGCTCTTTTTTCATTCCGACGACGTCGATCAACTGATTCCCTTTAAAGAAGCTGTTCAGATCACGGAGAATGCGCTCCGCGACATGGTTTCGCCCGAGGGCGTCAACGCGCCGCGCAAACGGCTGAATCTTCATCGGCAGATCGGCGAAGGGAAATTCGACACGGTTCTTAATATCTACGCCGGCGGCTCGGCGTCCTATGGCGCCGTTGGCGCGCAGGTGGCGCTGCACCGAAAGGCCATCGATGGCAACCAACAAAAACGCCCGCCGTTCAATCCCGAGCAAACCGAGCTAGCGCTGATCTATGACACCGACGGGGGATCGCTGTTGGGCGTGATGGCGCATCGGCCGCGGGATTTTACCGGGGTGGCGGATTTAAGGACGCCGGCGACGAGTTTAGCGGGCCTGGATTTGTTTGCCCGCAAGGACGCGCGCCGCGTCGGGATCTACGGTTCCGGGCAGCAGGCCTGGGCGACGTTCGCGGGTTTATGCGAGTTGCGCAAGATCGAGAGCGCCAAAGTCTATAGCCCGACTCCCGCGCACCGTGCAGGCTTCGCGAGAAAAATCAGCGCGAAGACCGGCGTTCCGGTGACAGCCGTGGATGGCCCCGACAGAGCCGCCGAAGACGTTGATATCGTTCTCTGCATGACCAACACGAACGTTCCGGTCATCGACGGCTCTTGGCTCGAAGCCGGGCAGTACATTATTTCGGTCATCGGCAGCAATATCGAGCTTGTCAAAAGCGGCAATCTTTCGGCGCCGCGGCGGGAAATTGATGACGCGACGCTTACGCGCTGCGACTTTGTCGTGGCGTTGTCGAAGGCTCAGGCGATTGATTCGCAGCAGGGTGACATCTACTGGCCGGTTCAAAACGGCGTCATTACATGGGAAAAGGTCGTCGAGATTGCCGATGTCCTTGCCGGGAAAGCCAAGGGCAGGACAAACGACAACCAGATCATTCTTTACAAGAATCAGGGGGGCCAGGGGATCGTCGACATCGCGCTTGCCAAGAAATGCTACGAGCTTGCCAAGCAGCACGGGAAAGGTTACGAGATGCGCATCCAGGCGCGGCAGAACTGGTGGGTGCAGGGCGGCAGGACAGAGACGTGGTAAGCGATTGCCCGGTTTCGAGTTTCGACTTTCGAGTTACAAAAACACCGAGGTCTTCAGGGATATCTGTCGGAGGGGAAGCGATTATGAAAAATATAAGGACGATCATTGTCGTCACGTTCGCAATGTTTGTATGCCTTGGGGCGCGGTTCGGGCTTGTTCACGCGCAAGTCGAATCGTTTTATAAAGGCAAGCAAATCAGAATCATCACTGGCGCCACGGCCGGCGGATTCTATGACCGATGGGCGCGGCTCCTGGCGCGTACGATGCCCAAGCACATCCCTGGTCAGCCGGACATCATCGTGCAGAACATGCCTGGAGGCGGTTCCCTGGTGGCGATGAATTATGTTTCCGGCGTGGCGAAGCCCGACGGACTTGCCGCTGTCATGCCCAACAGCAACGTCTATCTCGAACAATTATCAGGTCACAAAGAAGTGCGCTTCGATCTGCGCAAGTTCTACATCATTGGCTCGCAAGAGAAGAACTATATGCTGCTGTATATGCGCGCGGACGCACCCTACAAATCGATCGGTGACATCATCAAAGCGAAAGAACCGCCCAAATGCGGCAGCACCGGCGTCGGCAGCGCCGGTTATGTTCTTGACCGGATTTTGGACCTTGCATTCGGCGCGAAGATCAACACGGTTATGGGTTATCCCGGCGGCAATGAGATCGATTTGGCGGTGGAAAAAGGCGAGATCCAATGCCGCGGCAATACGATCTTGCCGCACTTCGGGAGAGAGCCGTTCGACACCTGGCACAAGAAAGGGTTCGACCTGCATCTCATTCAAACCGCGCGCAAACGCGACGCTCTTGTTCCCGAGACACCGACCATTTACGAGCTTATGGACCAATACAAAACGTCCGAGACTAACCGCCGAATTGCTAAAGTACTGCTCGATGGCGCTGAGTTTGGCCGCTTCATGCTGGTTGCTCCCGGAACGCCGCCGGATAGAGTAAAAGCGCTTCGGGAAGCCTACGCGAAGTCGCTGAAGGACCCGGAGCTTATCTCGGAGGCCAAGAAAGGGCGCATGGCTATGGACCCATCGACCGGCGAAGAGCTTCAAGCGTTGTTGCAAGAGATCATGGACCAGCCTAAAGAGGTCGTCGAGCGGGTGAAAAAAATACTGTCGGAATGAAGCTCCTCGGAGCAAAGCTCCGAGGTATCTTTGCGAAATTCTCCGAAGCCTCTCCACCCTCCTTGCCTACTCCGCCGAAGCAGTCGCTTCGGCTGCGAAGGCCGGGCGCCAAGGCTACGGAGGGTTCTCCTCACCTTCATCCTCGCAGCAAGCTGCGAGGTATTCGGCGAAGGAGAATAAAAACGGCCAAGGATGGCGTCAGGCGTCCTGCTGGTCGCCCAAGAAACTCAATCGGTTTTGAAATTCCACTGATACCACAAGCGCGCCCCACGGTTTCTACGCGTTCGCCTTGGCGTACTTACCGGTGAGCTGCGGGGTGTGCGCTTCCAGCCCCTTCTCATGTCGTTCGAGCCGCGTCTCCCTAGCCCAGGTACGCTTGAGATCGTCACGGATTTTAAAGTGCAACCGGCCCAGCGGCTCGGTTTCGATCTCGATCAAGTCACCGTCCTGGAACGGGTTGAGGCCGCGGTGATTGGTTCCCAGCGCCAGGACATCACCCGGCTCAAGCGGATGGATCGAGCTGACCCATTCGATGCAGCGGGGAATCTTATGCGCCATGTCGCTGGTATTGTAGTTCTGCATCAGCGTGCCATTATTCCACAGCCTGACCTGGAGGTTGTGCGGGTCCTTTATCTCGTCGGCCGTGACGAGAAATGGGCCCATGGGCCCGAAGGTATCGCGCGACTTCATCTGATAGAACGTGTTGCCGGAGGGCGGCAGACCGCGCGCCGATCCATCGATGAAGTTCACGTAGCCAAAGACATATTCCATCGCCTTGGCGGCGGGCACGTTGGCGGCGCGCTTGCCGATCACCAGCGCCAGCTCCGCTTCACCCTCGAAGATGGCGGCGGGCACGTCGGGCAGTACCATAGTGTCGCCGTCGCCGATAACACAGCCTGGCGACTTGTGGAACCCGTTGATCGGCGCCGGCTCCTTGCGCGTGCCGTCCTCCATGTAGTTCACCGCCATGCAGTCGATATTGACCGGCTTGGGTAACGGCGGCCTGATCCGCACCTTGTCGAGCAGCGTTCCTGTGCCGGCGGCAGCCGCCCGCTCGAGCGCGCCGCGGTAATCCCCGAAACGCTCGATCAGTCCACTGATCAAGTTGTGCGGCCCGGTGTGTGGGATGTCGCTTACCGCCTGCGACACGTCCACCACGGTATCGCCCTTTTGCACGCCTAGTTTGAAATCATCGAAAAACAGCAGTTTCATGTAGTCCTCCTTAAAAGTTGAGGTTCAAAACGTTCTAGGCCTACACCGGTTCAAAGTTCAAGGTTCAACGTTCGAAGTTTAGCGATTAAACAACAATCCGTTCAAATTTTTCCAGCAGTTCAAATCGTTCAAGCCGTTGGAGCAAAGAAAACTACCAGCGATCTTTGCCCATGGCCCATCGGTCCAGGCTGGTAAGATACTCGCGGAAAAGCACCATGCGCATGGCGACGGCGCGGCGAACTCGGTCCTGGCGCTGGTCACTCGTGGCGTAGCGTTTGAGGAACTCTTGCGGGGCGCTGCCGTGGCCTTCTTCGTCTTCGGTAATCCTTCGATAGGGCTGCTTGATCCATTCCGGCACGTCCGCCGATTTAAGGCACATTTGAATCAAATAATTGGCGACGGTTTCCCCCGCCACGGACAGCGCTGCGATGCGCTCGCAGGTCTCGTTGAGCCCTTCCATGGCGTTGAACATGGCGGTCTGGGCAGGCAGCGGCTGGTAATTGAACGGCTCGGCGCCCAGATCGCGAATTCTCTTGCTCAGCAGTTGCGCGTGCACCATTTCCTCATGGGCCGATTCCGCCATCGTCGCTTTGACATCCAGTTCCGGTGTGGTGCGCAGCCAGGTGCCGAACAAATCAGCGGCGCGCAATTCATTGAAGAGCCGGCTTTGCATCACGCGAATCCGCTCTTCATCCGTGCGCAATGGAATATAGCTATACGCCGGCGGCCGCGCGTCGAGAGTCCGGCAAAACTCCCGGACCGGAACCAGAATCTCTTGCAAAAATGCTGCGCTATCCACGAGTAATCCCCCATTACTTCGGCTCTACCCGAAAGCCCTTTTCCGAAATATCGAAACCGTTGCCCTCTGGATCGTGGACGCGGTACTCGGCGAATGGAATACGCGCGGGACGCTTGGCGCCGGGGCGAACGCCGGCTCGCTGCGCGCGCAGGCGCATATCCTCGTTGCTTTTGACGTGAAAGCCGAAGTGATTGAGTCCCAATGGTTCTTCTTTTCTCTGAAACAGCAACGCAACGTTGATGTAGCCGTCGGTTACGAAAATCGACCCGCGGTCGGTGCGCTCCACTTCCCGCATATCGAGGATGGAACAATAGAAATCGGCCAGGCATTGCGGGTTCGGCGTGTAAAGCGCGATATGGCGAATCGGCACCGGCGTCTTTTGGTAAGCCGTATCGAAGGCGCGCCGATTGAGCCCGATAATATTCCCATCCGGATCGCGCGTCTCATGATCGATCTCCGCAACCGCGGCGCATTCGTTGACCGTAATCGCTCCGCCTCCCCAGTGTTCGAGTTTTTTGCTGATCGATTCCATCCGCGCGGCGGCAAATCCCAGGTGGCGCAAACCCGTTTTTGAACCTTTGGGCGCGGCTAACAAGGCAAGATTGAAAATACCATCGGAAAGAATCACATGGCCGTTTTCTTCGCCGATCTGCTCGAGGTCGAATACGTTGCGATAAAATTCACCCAGCTTGGCCGGTTCTTCAGCCAAAATTCCCAATCGCCGCAATTCAGGCATGACACGCCTCCTGGTCTTTCATTGTGAGGGATTTACCGTACCATGCGCCGGTATGGGCGCAAAATCAATGTGCGGGAGCCATTTGCTGTCCGGTTGGGCCCGCGCCGCCGGCGGAATAGTTGACCGGCAAAACTAAACTAAAAACACTGCCCACTCCCAGTTCACTGGAGAGATTGATGGTGCCGCCTAGCGCGGTGGCGAGCCTGCGGCAGAGACCGAGGCCCAGCCCGGTGCCGCCGTAAGTGCGGCTTGAGGAGCCGTCGAGCTGGCGAAAGTCTTCGAAGATCAGTTCGTGATCTTCTCGTTTGATACCGATGCCGGTGTCGGCGACGGCGATCTCGATAAATTTGCCGCCGCTCACAGCCGCGGCGCGCAGGGTAATTTCGATCTTGCCTTTCTCCGTGAACTTGAGCGCGTTGGTTAGAACCTGCACGAGAATTTGCTGCAGCCTTTGCGCGTCGCTCTCGATGGTAACTACGGGCGATTCGACGTTGAGGCGGAACTCGATGGGCCGCGCGCGAATCAGCCTGCGGGTCATCATCTCCAGGCCGGCCATAATTTCCGTCAATTTCACCGGTTCGAAGCGCGCCGCAGAGGCGTCCGTGTCCACGCGCGAGAAATTCATGAGATCGTCCATCAACTGGGACAACTCCTGGCCATTGTTCACAAGCCTGTTTAAAATACCGCGCGCATCGCCCTTGAAGTTCTCATCGCGCAAAATCTCGCCGTAGCCGATGATCGTGCTCACCGGCGTTCTAAGCTCATGGCAGATATTGGCGACAAACTGTTTCTTGACGCGGTCCATCTCGATCAAACGCCGGTTCAGCGCCGCCGCTTCGTTATAGGCTTTTACCGATTCCTCGTAGAGTTTGCCGTTTTCCAACGACAGCGCCAGTTGATCGGTCAGGGTTCCAAGCAAGCGCAGATCTTCGGCGCTGTATTCCCTGGCGGCACGCTTAGCGCCGAAGGAAACGAAGCCGCGCACCTCGCGCTCGAAAACCAATGGCAATATAAGCTCGGCGCGCCAATTTTTGAACAGCCGCAGCAGGTTTTCTCGTTCTGCGCGGTAAAGCGGATTGGCCGACACTTCGTCCAGAAAGACTCCCCGATACGAATCCCGGTCCCACAACGCGGACAACGCCAGTGCGCCCTCAGTGACTGCTACCGCAGCGGAGTCCGGCGCAGCGCTGCCGGCGGTCAAATATTCCGCGGCGTTCTTGGGCCGATACGCCAGCGCCACGAACGAAATCCCCATGCGCTCCGAGACCCTTCGTAAAAAACCCGCTGCCAGTGGAGCGGTATCGGCCAGGGATCGGAGAAAAAGGCTGATCTCCTGCTGCACCAATGCCGGGTCATAGTCTTGCTTATAGAGGTAGCGATCCACCTTTCCTTCGATCCAGCGCAGCAAAGGATTGAACAACAAGACGACGAGCACGGAAAAGAAGATCGGCACCAACGGATCCGAGCCATAGATTCCCGCCCAGGGCCCCGCGAAGAGCGCCAGGAGCGAATAGATCGCCAGTAAAAATGCGGTTAACGCCATCCGGCTCAAACCAACGCGCAGCACATTGCCGAGATCAAACAGGCTATATTTGAGCAGGGCGTAGGCAATCGAGATGGGAAAAAAGACCGTTGGAACCAAAGCCAGATTATACGGGATAGGCAACTGGAAAGTGCTGGTCAGAACCGTGCTAAGAGTGGGTATGACGAAGCCGAGAAAAGCACCGACTAACATGACCCGAAGTCGCGAGCGCTCTAAGTCCGACGTCGTCGCCCGCGCCGCCGACCAGGTGATTGCAAAAAACAAAAATGCGCCGGCCAGGGTATAAAGATAGCCGAGTCGAAACGCCACTATCCAGAGCTCGAAAGGCCCAAAAAAGGTCGCGCTGATGAGCCCGCCCAGCAGCAAAGCGCAGCCGTAGTTTGCCAACAGAGCCGCGGGCCGGGTGTGCCACAATGGTTTGCCGCCTTTGAAAAGCAGGGCCAGGTGAATTGCGGCGGCGGGCGTGAAGGTCAGGCCGAAGACACGAACCTCTTTCGGCAGCGCGCCGGTAGTCATGAAGTCGAAGGTGCTGAGGAACCACAGGAACACCGCCACCACCATGAAACAGAGCGGCATAGCGGCCGGCGATGTGGCGCCGAAATAGTAAGGGGCCACGCCGATCATAAGAAAGGCAAGACCGATTACGACATAAACGCCGAAGCTCAGAAACCAGTCGTGAAACGTGAGCGTCATGGAGGAAACCGGCATTTCGACGGCATCCCCTTCGCGAACGAGCCGGTAACGAAACTGAGCGCCGGCCGGGCGCCCTTTGACAATTTCGTAGAAGTCTTGCCGTGACTGTAGCTCCCGTCCGTCTACGGCGACGACGCGGTCCAGGGATTTTACGCCCGCCGCGCCGCCGCTCCAGCCCGGCAGAAAATATGGTCCGACGGTGAGATTTTCATGAACGAAGAATCCCGGGAAAGGCCGGTTGATCCAGCTAAGCGAAGCGGTCAGGGTCGTGAAAACCAGGGCGGCGGATAGAAGTCCGAAGACCGCGAACAAGGCGCGCCGTTGCCATAACTGTTTGCCCATGATTTTCCTTCGGCGCGGCCGCGCTTGAGACCGCGTTGAATTGCTCGCCGTTTATCAAGGCGCTATGTACCCTGTCAAGGTAGGCGAAAATTACCGAAGGATTTCGGGCTGATCTGAGAGCCGGAACGGCGCCTACAGCTTTTCGATGGCCTCCGCTGGCAATTCGAGTTTGGTCTGGCGACCGAGAATCTCCAGCAGGACGGCAACCCGTTCGCTGTCTTTCAATGCGCGTTGGAAAATCGCCTCCACGCCGGCAAAGGGGCCTTCTTGGATGCGAACGACTTCGCCAGGGTTAATTTTTAATGGATCGATTTCGGCCACTCCGCCCGGACAGCGCTCACGTAGTTCGTCGACAATCTCTTGGGAGACTTCCGCCACATGGCTGCCGAACTTGAGAAAGTCTTTCACCCCGGGAACGTACCGAACCGTCTTGCCGGACACCTCAAGGTCCAGACAGGAAAACAGGTAGCCGGGAAAAAGCGGAACCAATACCCACTGACGACGGCCGCGGCGCCGCCGGCGGGCGCGCAACCAGGGCAGAAACACTTTGACGCCGAGATCGCTCAGCCGTTTCTGAACCTCTTTCTCGCGATTAGGTTTGCTCCGTATGGCGTACCATCGAACTCCAGGTACAATCTCAATTTCCACTTCGCGCATAAATTCCCAGAAAAGGCAGCCCCCAATTTTAGCAAAGAATCCCTTGCAATGTAAACCGAACGGGAAATGCTCGGCCTATCCATGCGGAGGTTTTCTGACGGGCGTCAAAAAGATGGCGCGCGCAAATCGATATTCAGAACGCACCGCGCCTCGCCGACGGCGAAATCATTGATCAGTTTGTCACGGCATACTCATTGCATATACATTTTGTTGACATTCGTGTAAAATAAAGTTTCAATGTCAATAAATGAAGAAAGCGCTGATCGCCTGCGTCTTACTTTAAAGGAAAAAGTCTTGGCGAGCTAACAGCAACGACCGATCAGGAGTTCGATGTGAGCCGCTCTTTATCAACAGCCAGATACCGGTCCATGCGCGTCTCCGCAGCGCCTCCTGCTTGAGCCTTTGTTCGCTTGAAGGTGATGCGAAAAATCCCAACCAGCACACTTCTTAGTCGTACGGAAGCAAACACCTTGCGCCGCCCGTCGGTTATTCGTTACCGGGCAGTCCCGCCCGCGCCGCCAAGCGATCACATATCACACAGTCAAATTTTGGCTCCGCAAAAGGGGGAAGGCTGGAATGGCAACCACAACGGAATTTGAAACGCTGATCAGGCAGGACCGGGACCGCCACCACGCTCGTGCGTGGCACGGCAATCTACTCGGCTACATCGAAAAGATCAAGGAAGATCCGACCATCACCAAGCTGGCGCACGCCCGGGTTTATGACATCATCATGAAACCAGGCTGCCGCGACATCCATGAAAACGGCGATCCACATGTCAAGCGGCTCTATAAAGACGAAACCTTGAAGGTCTACGATTTCTTTGCCGACGAATTTTTCGGCATCGAAAAGACCGTCTCGCAGATCGTCCGTTATTTTCACGCGGCGTCCTTGAAGGGCGAAGAGAGCCGGCAAGTGCTCTATTTCATGGGCCCCGTCGGCTCCGGCAAAAGCTCCCTGGCTGAGAAGCTGCATCGCGGCTTGGAGGCGGCCGATCCGATCTACGCCATCGAAGGCTGCCCGATGTTTGAAGAGCCGCTGCACCTGATTCCACGCCACCTGCGCAAAGAGTTCGAGAAGATGCTGGGGCTGCATATCGAAGGCGATCTCTGCCCGGTGTGTCGCTTCCGCCTGAAAGAAGAATTCAACGGCAAGTACGAAGAGTTTCCCATCGCCACCGTCGAATTTTCCAAGCGGGCACGGGTTGGCATCGGCGTAGTCCCGCCGGTGGACCCCAACAATCAGGACACCTCCGTGCTCGTCGGCAGCGAAGATATTTCAAAACTGGACCTTTACTCTGAAGGCGACCCGCGGGTTCTGGAGTTAAACGGCGCTCTAAACATCGGCAACCGGGGCGTCGTCGAATTCATCGAAGTCTTCAAAAACGAGATCGAATACCTCCATTGTATGATCACCGCCACCCAGGAAAAGGTCGTACCAGCGCCGGGCCGCCACGGTTTGGTCTACGTCGACACCGTCATCGTCGCCCATTCCAACGAGGCCGAATGGCAGAAGTTCAAATCCGACCATACCAACGAGGCGATTTTGGACCGCATCGTGGTGATTCGCGTGCCGTACAATTTGCGCCTTTCCGAGGAAGTCAAAATATATCAAAAGATCATCCGCAATTCCGACTTCCGCGCCCATGTCGCGCCGCACACGCTGGAGGTCGCGTGCATGTTCGCGATCCTGTCGCGCCTGGAGCCCACTAACAAGTGCGATTTGATGACCAAGCTCAAGCTCTACAACGGCGAAGAGGTGATCGAAAAAGGCCGGACCAAGAAAGTAGACATTCAAGAATTGCGCGACGGCGCCAAACGCGAAGGCATGTCGGGCATTTCGACGCGCTTCATTATGAAGGCGCTGGACAACGCGTTATCCGACAATGCCGGCGGCAATTGTATCAACCCCATCAACGTGCGCGAAGCCTTGATCAACATGGTCAAGGAGGCCGATCTGCCGGACGATGCGCGTAAACAGTATCTCGAATCTCTGCAAGATACTTTGCACAAGGAATATTTGGAGATATTGGAGAAAGAGATCACCCGCGCCTTCGTCTATTCTTACCAGGAGCAGGCCGAATCGCTCTTCCAGAACTACCTCGACCATGCCGAGGCCTATGTCAATAAGAGCAAGGTCAAAGACCGCAATACCAAGGAAGAGTTGGCGCCCGACGAAGGTTTCTTGAAGTCTATAGAGGAGCAGATCGCCATCATCGGCTCCGCGGCGGACGGGTTCCGCCAGGAGGTCATCGCTTACCTCTGGGCGGCCAACCGGCGGGGCGAAAAGATCGATTATCGGAGCTACGAGCCGCTTAAAGAGGCCATCGAGAAAAAACTCATCAGCTCGGTGCGCGATTTAAGCCGGGTGATTACCAAATCGCGCATGCGCGACGAGGAGCAATCGGAAAAATACAACGCCATGGTGAAAAATCTTTTGGAAAACGGTTATTGCGCGACCTGCGTGGACGTCGTCCTCAAGTACGCGGCCAACCACCTTTGGAAGGATTAGCTAGCGCCAGCGGGCCACGCCCGCAAACGGATCGCTCGAGCGAATCAAATGGACACGATCTTTCGTCCGTATAATTCCTCTTCCGGACAGCGCAGCGACCGCAGCGCCACCGACCGGCTGCGCCACCGCCAAAAAATCCGCGAAGCGGTGCGCAACAACATTGCGGACATCGTCGCCGAAGAGTCCATCATCAGCAAGGATAAAGACCGCATCGTCAAGGTGCCGATCCGCGGCGTGAAGGAATACCGCTTCGTCTACGGCGAAAACGCACCCGGGGTCGGCCAGGGCGGCGACGGGCAACCGCAGCTGGGCCAGGTCATCGGCAAAGGCAAAGACAAAGCGGCGGGCCACCAGGCCGGCGACAGTCCAGGCGCCGATTATTATGAAACCGAAGTTACCCTCGACGAGCTCATCGAAGTGATGTTCGAGGATCTTGAATTGCCCGATATTGACCGCAAGCGGCTGCGCCAGATGGAGGTGGAAAAACTTTTTAAGCAGAAAGGCTTTCGGCGCAAAGGCATCCGCGTGCGCCTGGATAAGAAACGCACCGCTCTCTCGCGTATCAGGCGCAAGAAGGCGTCGCAGCACCGCCAACCGCCGACACCCGAAGGCAATCGCTTTCCCTTTCACAAGGACGATCTGCGCTACCATCACACCGTGGTCGAGCCGCGCCGCGAATCCAATGCCGTGGTGCTTTGCATTATGGACACTTCAGGTTCCATGGATACCATGAAGAAATACCTGGCGCGGAGTTTCTTCTTCATCCTTTATCGGTTCCTCTGCACCCGCTACCAAAACGTCGAAATCGTCTTCATCGCGCACCACACCGAGGCGCGGGAGGTAACCGAGGAGGAGTTCTTTCACAAAGGCGAGTCCGGCGGAACTTTTATTTCATCCGGTTATGTAAAGGCCCTGGAGATCATCAACCAGCGCTACCATCCAGCCCTTTGGAACGTCTACGCGTTTCACTGCTCGGACGGCGATAATTTCGATTCCGACAACCCGGCGGCGCTCAAGGCCGCCACCGAGTTAGCGCAGGTGGCCAATTTATTCGGCTACGGTGAAATCAAGCCCCTCGGCGAAGGCTATTACGGCAGCAGCCTGATCCAGTTCTTCTCGCAAATTCACGAGCCTAATTTCCAGACTGTCCAGATCCAGCGCAAGGAAGATATCTGGCCCGCCTTCAAGACTTTCCTAGCCAAGGACCGCATCCGCGAAGACGCGGCATAGGGGCATTACGGTGAGCGCTGTCTATAACCTGGAGGACCTCGAGCGCTGGAACGAGCGCATCGTCGCGTTGGTCGAGCGCTTTGGACTCGACACCTACACACAGGAGTTCGAGGTCTGCGACCATGAAGACATGCTGTCCTACATGGTCTACTCCGGCATGCCCTCTCATTACCCGCACTGGTCCTACGGCAAAAGCTTCGAAAAGCTGAAAACACTTTACGAGTACGGCGTCAGCGGCCTGCCCTATGAAATGGTCATCAACTCCAATCCGGCCATCGCCTACCTGATGCGCGACAACACGTTGGCGCTGCAAGTTCTCACCATCGCCCATGTTTACGGGCATAATGATTTTTTCAAAAATAATTTCACCTTTCGTTCCACCCGGGCCGAGTACACCATCGAGACGTTCAAGACCCATGCGGACCGCGTACGCCGGTATGTCGAAGACCCCAGCATAGGGCTGGAAAAAGTCGAGCGTATCCTCGACGCCGCCCACGCCCTTTCTTTACAGTGCCGGCGCAATCTGGCGATCCGCAAGCGCGGCGCCGAAGAACAGCGCGAATCTAAATTGCAAGAATCTGAGCCCGCCAAAGATCCCTTCGGCGCAATCCACCGCGCCAAGGAGTACGCGGCGCCCGATCTCACCAGGGTGCCGCTCTACCCGGACGAGGATCTTTTGCTGTTCATTCGCGATCACAATCCGCATTTCGCCGATTGGGAAAAAGATCTGCTCACCATCGTCTACGATCAAACCCAGTACTTCATTCCACAGATGGAAACCAAGATCATGAACGAGGGCTGGGCGAGCTTCTGGCACAAGCGCATCCTCGAGGCCCTGGACCTTCCCCAAAGCCTCCACTTGGAGTTCATCGTGCGCCACGCCCAGGTCCTGCGCCCGCACCCGGGCGGGTTGAATCCCTATCACGTCGGCATGAAGATCTGGGAAGATATCGAGAAGCGTTGGGACCATCCTTCGCCGGAGGAAGAAAAAGAATTCGGCCCGAGAACAAAAACCGGCATGGAAAAACTCTTCGAAGTGCGCGAAGTGGAGCGCGACTCCTCGTTTCTGCGCCGCTACTTGACAGAAGACCTACTCCGGGAATTGAATCTGTTCGAGTACCGCACGCGGGGCGACGAGCAGGTGGTCAGCCGCGTGGCCGACAAGGACAGTTGGCGCGAAATCAAAGAAACCTTGATCCACAACGTCGGCACCGGCACCATACCGGTCATTAAAGTAGTGGACTCCGACTACAACAAAAATCGCGTTCTGCTACTCAAGCATGAACATGACGGCCGCGACCTGCAGCTGGAGTACGCCGAAAAGACCATGCGCTACCTGCGCCAGTTGTGGGAACATGACGTTGTTTTAGAAACCGTCATCAACGAGAAACCCACCCTGCTCACATTCGCCGACGAGAAGCTCTCGATCAAACCATCCTAGCTGGTTTCGTTCAAGGTTCAAAGTTTCGACCATATGGTTCCCAATTCTTACGTTGAACATTGAACCTTGAACTTTGAACAACCCCGGGTTGCCAACAAGTTTCCGCCGTGCAACTCTGAATCATCATGTCTACCGCAAACGACATCGCGGCGATTCAAGCCTGCCTCACCAACCGGCTTGATGCGCAGGTCATCGGCGACAAACGGATCGCCGGGGTCATTGGCGAAGCGCCGTCGCGCTATTCCAAAAGTCCGGCTTTGTGGAACGCGGCGTTTGCCGATTTGGCGATCCACGCGCGTTATGTGCCGTTGGACGTGGACTCAGCGAAACTCAAAGAGCTTGCGGCGGCGTTTAGAAATTGTGAGCGGCTGCTCGGCGTGAATGTCACAGTGCCGCACAAGTTTGCTATCATGGACTCCCTAGATGAGCTCGATCCTGCTGCGGCGCGCATCCGGGCCGTCAACACCGTTGTCCGAACCCACGACGGCCGGCTCGTCGGCTACAACACCGACGGTGCAGGCTTCGGCGCGAGCATCTTGAAACCCCAACCCGGGCAGACGGAGAGCTTTGTCGCTTCGCTCAGCGGCGCCGATGTCCTTTTATTGGGCGCCGGCGGTTCGGCCCGGGCCGTGGCCTTTTACGTGAGCGAATTGTTGGGCGGCGGCAAGCTCATCATCTGCAATCGCACCGTGGCACATGGGCTCGCCCTCGCCAAAGAAATCCGCAGGGCCGGCGGCCACGCTGAAGCCATCGGTGAAAATGAACTGCCGCGGTGGGCGCCGAGGGTAATCCTCATCATCAATAGCACTACCAAGGGCCAGGGCGGCGCGTTCTCACTGGAACCCTATTCCGCTCTCGCGCCGGCGGGGCCGGACTTAGCAAGGCAAGTGGACTCTGGCAAGGCCGAATCCAGTGGTACGGGCGCGTGGGCCGCCGAAGCCGACATCAGACGCAACAATGAAGCATCGCTACGCCTGGCGTCGGCAATTCCCCAATCGGTTCGCTTTTACGATTTGATTTACCATCCCGAGGAAACGGTCTTCTTGCGCCATGGCCGTGATACCGGCCACCAGACGATGAACGGCAGGGCCATGATCGTGTGCCAGGCGGCCATCGCCTTTTGCAGCAGAATCTGTTGGGCCGAACTGCAAGCGCGGGGAATGGTCGGTTCTGAAATTTACGGGCGGATTTTAGCGACCATGCACAATGCCTGGTAGGCGGCGGCCCCGTGGCGGGGGAACTCTAGGCGTCGGTTCAAAGTTCAACGTTCAAAGTTAGGGACAACAGTTTGGGTGTTCAACGACTCCGACATACGTTGAACATTGAACCTTGAACATTGAACCAAAAAGGTACCGGCTATTGCCCGCTACCGGAAAGACTCATTCGGACGCTGAGCTCGCGAATAATTCCGTTAGCCGGTGGGCTCGCGGTCGCTGCCGGCGCGCTCTTCCCGCCTTAACAGCGGCAGCGCGCAGAGCGGCAATAGGCCGATGACTCCGACGCTGATCATCAACCGGCCCAGGTTAGAATAGTCCTGTTGGCTGACCGAAAAAAAATCGTTCACATACCTGGTAAAAAGCTCGCTGGCGGATAGCGCGAGGTTCATGAGGGACGCCATGATGGCAAACGTCGTCGCTTCGGCGCCCGGTTTCACCGACTTGGCGATGAGCACGAGAATGGGCACCATCATCAACTGACCCAAAGGCGCGGAAATCGTCGTGTCGATGAGGGCGAACATTCGCGGCGTTATTCCGAGCCATTCGTTGGCGCCATAAAAGAGCCCGATGCTCGGCAGATAAAGGACACTTCCGGCCAGGACGACCCAGAACAGTGTGAAACTAACTGGACGCTCGACGATGGTTTTCCTGAAGATCAAAAGCCCCGCCAAACTCAGCACCGAGCTCACTTGAGAGAGCAGCCCGAGAAAGCGCTCGTCGAAACCCAACCGATCGATGGCCCAATACTGGTAGCCTTGACCGACGCCGGGAATCGACCGAAAAAGAAAAATTACCAGGGCGGCAATCACGACCGAGCGCGAAATCCCGACCAGCTTGAGAAGAAACGCTATCAACAAGCCGGAAACAACCAGCACGATTTCCTGCGCGTAGGCGACCTCGAAGAGTTGCAGTGCCGCGCCCAACGATGCGTAAGCGAGCCCGCTCGCCATGATCACAGCCGGTTTCCATCCAGCGCCCGGGGTGTCATCTATTGATGGTTGCCGGGACCGCCCCTCCGCGGGCAGCAGGTAGGCACTGGCGGCTACCAGGAGTGGCAAGAACATTGCCATGGCAAACACGTTGCGGGCGCCGATTTTTCCGGCCAGCCAGCCGCCGAGATAGCCGACGCTGATACTGCCAAGGAGCAGCGCCACTCGCCCCAGCGCCTGAATCTGTTTAAGCTCTTCCTCGTTTTCCGCCACCTCCACGCTGAGAGCGTCGGCGACCACGTCCTGAATCATAAAACCCACCGTCACCATCAACATGGCGAGGAGAAAATGTTCTTTGACCCCCACCACGGTCGCGAGCCAGGCATACCCCAGCAAAGAGCAAAAGGCGCCGAGCAAAAGATAGGCTCTGCGCCGGCTGCCGAATATCGGATAGTGGTCCGAAGCGGTCCCGGCGACCATTTTCATGCTCCATGGCAAGCCCAACCAGAAACCGATCTCCGCCACTTCAGCCGGCGTGAGCCCGAGCACATTCTTCTCAAAGAACACCAAGGCCACGCCGGTGAGGGCGCTGGCGCCGTAACAGAAATAAGCCAGAAGCACCGGTAAAAAACGCAGTCGCAAACGGCCGAAGAACCGTTCCACCAAACGCCAAACAAGACTTTGTCTGGCCAACTCCGGATCAGGCTGTGCAGACATTTTGCGCGTACTTTAGCATGCGGTTTCAGTGCCGCCAGCCACCGCCCTTCGTCTCTTCGTCTGTCATGGGCATCTTTTGCTCTAGTGACCTTTGTGTCCGTCCCCTTTGAGTGAAATTAGATAGGCGCTGATGTCCGCAAGCTGGCGCACCGTAAAAGTGTCGTTGTAATCCGGCATCTTGGACTTTCCGTCCGCACCGACATAGCCCTTCTCCTTGGCATCGTCGTCGATTACGGCGTTGGGATTGATGATCGACTCGGCAAAAAACTCCGGCGGATGCATGCCGGCCATTTGCGCCAACTCAGGGCCGACATCGCCCGGCTCTTTGGCCACCCCTGGAAATGTTTCGCCTTTGACTTCGTGGCACTTATGACACTCCGCCTCGACGAATAACTTGCGCCCTTCGGCGGCGTTGCCCGCCGGCAAGGTGAATTTCCAATTGACCGGCGTCCCATGTTGAAGGCCATCGGATCCTTGAACAAGTTTAGCCGCGCGCTCACAGCCCGCCATCGCTATGAATGAGAAAACCAAAACCAACAGTCTGCGTAGATGAGTTTTCATGTCGTTTGTCACTTTCTGACTTCGCTATCAAAAGCCGGCTTATATGCCCATGTCGATATCAGATCACCG
>DASWHT010000338.1:0-15780 GCA_036398075.1 Binatia bacterium
GCCATCTGCGCGAAAGCACGTTTTCCCCATTTGAGCGCGGCCTCAAAGTTTTCTTTCTTCATCGCCCAGGTGCCGTCATGTCCGGAGCATTCTTCGACGACTTTGACTTTCGTGTTGGGCAGTAACGAATGCACATCGCGGGTCTTATAGCCGACGTTCTGCGCGCGCAGGTGGCATGGCATGTGGTAATTGACGTCGCCCGCGCCGGTTTTGAATTCCTTATTTAATTTTCCCTCAGCGGCGAGCTTGGCGAGGAACTCCATCGGGTCCATCGTGCGCGCGGCCACTTTCCTGGCTTCCTCCGTGCCCAACATTCTCGGATATTCGACGCGAATCATCTGCGAGCAAGTAGGATTAGTGGCTACGACGGTCCGGCCCTCGTCCACAAATCGTCCGAGGTGGCCGACGTTTTCTCTAGCGGCGGAGATAGCCCCGTCCATGTCGCCGTTGTGCCACAGCGGCATGCCACAGCAGCGCTCATAAGCAAAGCTGACGTCGATATTGTTGCGTGCCATCACCTCGAGAGTGTCGAGACCGATTTCCGGTTGATTATAGTTCAAGTAACAGGTCGAGAAGAACGCGATCTTCGCCGTGGGTTCGCCGCGGGCCGGCGCGCGGTGCGCGGCAAATTGCGCGGCCAGCCTCTTCGATGCGAAGGGCGGCAGCTTTTTGTCTTTATGAATTCCCAGGATACTTTGCATGAATTGGCGGTGCAGCTTGCTTTCGTTGGCCCAGTTCGCCAGCGCCGAAGTCGCCGTGCCGAGCTTGCCGGCGAGATCCGGATTGCCCAGCACTTTATCGGCAAACGGCACGCCTCGGTCTTTCACTTTTTTGGCCTTGGCTCGGGCCATGAGCCGGGGAAAGTCGATGGCCCAGTCGTGGGCGCCCGGAGTGTAAGGACACTTGATGTAGCAAAGCTTGCACTGAAAACAGAGGTCGACAATCTCGTCGACGTCCCCGGTTTTCAGTTTTTTGGCGTCGACTTCGGCGTACTGCTCGTCGGTGCAATAGCTGTCGATGGCGTCGAAAAGCTTCGGAAAGCTGCCGCAGTAACGCACGCAAAGACGGCAATCCGCACAGACGCTGAAAATCCTTTCGGTCTCAGCGCGAAAGGGGGTTCAAAACGTTCAAGTCGTTTAAACCGTTTGGAACCATTGGAACTTTTTGAACGACTTGAACTGCTGTTGACGGAGTAGGTCCCCCGTATCGTTGTTAACGTTTTTCAACCAGCGCCGTCTAAGCGGACAAGGAGGCGCCTATGAGAAAAACTAGCGCAGGTGTGTTTTTAACAGCGGCGATAATTTCAGTGATAACGTTGGCGAGTCCGACATCGGCGGAGGCCCGGAGCAGACATAGGGACCGGTCGTCGCGAGCGGAAATACGCGGCGATGTGGCGGAGATCCGGCGCGACCGCGCGGAGTTGCGCAGGGATATCCGAGAATATAACCGTGACCGAGAAGTGCTTCGGCGGGCTTATCGGCGGGGCAGAAGCCCGGCCGAGATCGAGCGTTTACGCAACGAAGTGCGGCAGGGACGGCAGGAAATCCTCCAGGACCGGCGCGAAATTCGCGGCGACTACGCGGAACTTCGCCGCGATCTTGACAAATACGGCTATAACAATCATCGATACGATTACGGCCGGCATGACTACCGTGAAACCGGTTGGGGTTGGTGGAATAACGACAACCGCTGGGATCGGCGACAAGTCTACAACCGGCGCGGTTCTAGGGACTTTGACCGCCGGGGCGGTGGGTTTTGGTACGACTGATACCCGAAGCTTGAAGCAAAGCTTTCGCTCTTCCTCAATGCGGCGGTCCACCCGGGCCGCCGCGCTGATTTCTCAATCTTGACTTCGCAGTCACGACCGCCTTATAAAAAGAAAATTAGCAGTTTTTGGAGGCGGTCTTGATCATAGACTGCGATACCCACTTGATGCCACGGGACGCTTTTGACGGCGTTGGTGGCGAGCTGAGTTCCCACAAACCGGTGCTTCAGTTCGACCAAGCCGGCCTCTATTCAAACGTCGATTTCCCCGGCGATGCGCCGCTGGTGGCAGGCGCGAGTCCACTGGGCGCGCCGGGTTCCGGCGCCATGTTTCGCAGTCTGTGGGACATCGAGGCGCGCATGGCGGACTACGAGGGTCGATTGGGCATCGAGATGCATATTGTTTTGCCCCAGTTCTCGGGTTGGTGGTCCTATCTCATCGAACCAGGATTAGCGACGAGCATGGCGCGCTCCCATAATGAAGCGATACTGCGCATCATGAACGAGTTTCCCGGGAAAATTCTCGGCGTCGCGCTGGTGGCGCTGCAAGACGTCGGGGCTTCCATCCGCGAGCTAGAATGGGCTAAGGAACAAGGCTTCAAGAGCGCGGTTCTGGACAAAGTTTTGCCGGTGAAAGAACATCCCTATAGCGAGCCCCTCGGCAGTCGTCGCGAGCTTTGGCCGTTTTTTGAAAAGGCTCACGAATTGGCGATGCCGCTCTATCTCCATAACGTTCAGCATGGCCACCGTATCAGCAATCTCCTGCCGTTTCAGCGTGACGGGCTCTATATTTTCGCGCCCCAAGAAGGGCAGATGAGTCTGGTGTCGCTCTTTACCAGTGGCTTGCTCGACGCATTGCCAAAATTGCAGTTTATTTACACCGAGGCCGGTACATCCTTTATCAAACCACTGGTAGAGCGCCTGGACAAAATTCTGGAAGCGCCGCCAGTGGATTACGACGACCAGGAAGAGCCCTTGTCGAATAGCGCATTATCCAAGATCGGCGAGAAGCTTCGGCGGGCGCGGGCAATCCTGCCGGCGAGCCAGTTTCTGGAAAAAAATAGGAAGCCGGCAAGTTATTACTTTAAGAATAACTTTTATTTCACCATTGAAACCGAGGAACCGGAGCTGCCGGAGGCCGTCCAGTTTCTCGGCGCGGAGCGCTTTCTCTTCGCTACCGATTACCCCCACGACGATCCCGGCGGAAGGATGAAATTCGAAGATGTCCGGCTTCTTAGGGATAACGCGATGATTTCAGAAGAGCATAAGGAACTGATTCGCTGGAAGAATGCTCAGAGGTTATTTCAATTGCGGGTCTAAGCGCGGAGCGTCGCATGGCCATTCCAATACGGTACAACACGGGTTACAACATCGGCGTCGGCGGCGCCGTGGTGCGGCACGGCCAACTACTTTTAGTCCGGCGGGCGTCGAGACATGGCCGCGGCAACTGGCAGCTGCCAGGCGGTTTCATCGAGCCGGATGAGACCATTGAGCAAGCGGTTGTTCGTGAAGTTCAGGAAGAGGCGGGTGTGACCGCCGAAGTGGAGGCGGTCTTGGGGCTAAGGAGCCGCTACGATCCGGACTCCGGCAACGGCATTTACGTTGTCTTGCTGCTAAAGCCCGTTAGCGGCGAGCCTATGGCCGATGGTCATGAAGTGGATCATGCGGGTTATTATACTCTAGACCAAATTCGTGAATTGAATCCCCTGCCGCCTGTCAATTGGGAAATTGCCCAGCGCGTACTCTCCTCCGACCGGCGTTTACTCAATCCCAAACCTCTCACCAATCTCAACGGCGCGAAGTTCACGCTTTTCGTGGGCTGACGATGATCGCCTTCTGCCCATGTCCGGCTCATTCGTCGAGGGTCCTAATGTGACCGGACTACCGGCTGGCGGGCGGATTTGGCGTTGAGCTATCGCCCCCGGGCATGGCTGTCAGCTTCACGCGGATTTGGCCATCGGTCTGCGCGGCCGTCTGATCGCGTAAGAGCGGCACTTGGGTTTCCGACTCGATGGTTCCCAGAGCGTGAAGCTCTTTTTTAAATTGTTCGTATAGATTTTTCGGAACGGTGACCCAGATCGTTTGTGGGCGGGCATGGTCGGGAATTGCGGCCATCAACCGGTCGATGGCGCGCGGAGTCGATGGACGTTCGGCGGCCTGGCTCATCTCTGTTTTACGGACAGCGCCCGTGACGTCGCCGCGCGACTCGGCCGGTGGGCGCCCGTGGCGCCTGACAACCAACTCATAATCTGCGAAAGGCACTATGGCCGAAGGCGCCGATCTAAAAGCGGTCGCGGGATCCGATTCAAAGGGGAAAGCCGGCGTGCCCGAACCTCCGCCTGCTTGAGTGGAAACATGATTGGCTACCGCTGTCCCGGAGATCATGGGCGCCGCTCTATCGCCCGGTTCGGGCGCGGTTTTCGGGGTCGCCGGCCGTAAGCTGTCCGTCGACTTGGCCGCCTGACTTCCGGCAATCTGGGCGCGCTCGCGGCGCGCTACTGAGTCTGGTTGGGGGGCGCCCGACGATGCGGGTTGTTCTGTGGACTCATCGGCGGAATGCTTGGCTGAAGCATTCGTTTTACCTGTACTCGTCGTTGGCGGAGCAGGAAAAGCTTGGCGCGCGAGCGCACCGTCTTGCTTGATGCCGTCGGTGACTTGGGCAGGCTGTATGGCTGTTAATTGTTTGTGCGTTTCTTCCTTTTGCAGGAGATAAGCGCCTAAAATACCGAGCATAACCAGCGCCGTCGCTTGCACCGGTAATTTTTGGCGTAGCGGCAAAAAGACCCGCTGCCATAATCCCGGTTGTGGTTCGATCTCGAGTACATGGGCCATAACACGCTGGGTAAACCCAAGCGGCGGTTCCACCAATGGCAGCGCGGCGACCTGGCCCATGGTTTCGCTGAGTAGTTCAGTTTCCTCCCGGCATGGCGGGCAGGCCGCGAGATGCTCTTCAACGAGCGCCATCGGCGCCGCGCCAAGGGAACGATCCAGGTACTCCGAGAGTTGCGCTTGGATTTCATCGCAGTTCATTTTGGCGTCCTTTTTGCTTTGAAATAGGGCGTAAGCCGCGCCTTGAGCGCCCGGCGCGCGCGGTGAAGCCGTGACTTCACCGTGCCGATGGGAATTTTTAACATATCGGCAACGGCTTCATAGGGAACGTCTTGGAGGTCTCTGAGCAAAATGATCGTAGCATCGTCCGACTCCAAACTGTTCAATGCCGCTTGGACACGTTCGCGCATCTCGGTTTGCTCAAGCGCATCGGCGGGATCGGGTCCGCCATCGCCCGCTGGCTCCATGGATTCCATCCGGGCCACGCGTTGTTGCCAGAGGGCCGCGCTTTTGCGCCGAGTGTTCGCATGATTGACCGCAATACGGTAAAGCCAGGTCGAAAAACTCGCGTCGCCGCGAAAATTCTTGATGGAGCGGTAGGCTGAAAGAAATGCTTCCTGCGAAACTTCTGCCGCGTCATCGTAATCGCCGAGCATGCGGTAGAGAAGATTAAAGATCGTCTTCTGGTGTCGCTCCACCAGGGTTGCGAAGGCTTCCGTGTCACCCCGCTGCAAGCGCCGGACGCATTCCGCGTCGCTGATCCCGCCAGACACTATCGCTTCCGATTTATTTGACTGTTTATTCAGAAAAAGGTTCCCGAAAATTTGTTCCATATAGCCGGTGCCGATCGGCGCCATCGAACCCGGCCCTGTGGTGATTTCTGGTAGCGGCCGGTCGAGGCCCATTGACGGATTCGGTTTTCACTTTAACTAATGGCTCTATATTATTGAAACCTTTGCTTAATTCAGCGCCTGAAAATTAAACCGGTTGGTCCCACAAATGGCTGAACTCGACGGCGACCACGCCCTCATAGGGTACCGGTAAGGAGAGTAGTCCGATGTCCTGAGCGAAGCGATTCATGTTGGCGACGGTCTCTTTGCCGATGGCCGGATCGTAATAGGGGAGATCACGGCGGATCAGCTCAGCGATCAGGTCCGCTTCGGAGGGCGGGAAACGTTTTTTACCGACCTCGGTCGCCAGTTCTATGTTTTCCTTTAGCGCTTTGTGGGCCTTCAACACGGCGCGGATGGCGGCGCGCGCACTGGCCGGCTCCTCGGCGATTTTTTTCTCCGTCGCCACTAGCGCCGGAAAAGTGTAGTGCCGCGCCGCCGGCGGTCCGTCGCCACGGCGCACGTCGAGCACCATCGTACCGACGCCGCGCCGCACAGCCACTTCGCATCCCATGCCATTGGCCCAGAAGCCGTCGAGCTTGCCTTCTTCCAATGCTTTTGCCGCCGAGAGACCGAAGGATACATTCGGTCCCACGGCGCCGGGGATCGGCATGATTTGGACGCTGTCTCTTTCGGTGTCGATGCCGGCGCCGGCGAGCATGCGTTTTAAACTCAGATCGACGCCGGGCGCGGCGCCGATGCGCAGCCCCTTGACGATCTCGAGATCGCCGCGCTTGGGTTTGAGGTCGCTCCGCACCACGAGAAACCAGTAGGTATGTTTGCCGATGGCGCAAAGCAACTTGGCCCCTTGCCACTGTGGAAAGGCCAACAGCGTTGCGTGGGCCGAGCCGACCACGAAGTCCAACGCGCCATCGCGCAGGGCCGCGAAAGTTTTCGGCACCGGGAACAATAAATCCACGGAAGCATCGAAGCCTTCTTCCTTGAAAAACCCCAACTCCACGGCGGCGATGATGGGAAAATAGGAATTGGAGACTAGATCGGGAACGGCGATGCGCAGCATCTACATTACACTCCTACACTAAACGTTTTGAAGGATCTAAATCGCGCGAATGGCACAATAGTTCAAAATGGCCAAATCGTTCAAGCCGTTCAAATTTGTCAATCATCATCCGCGCCCCCTAGATTTTGTGCTGAAGCCCGGTAGCTTCAATTCCCGCGACGACGCAGGCTTCGTCTTCATCGCCGGCGGGTTCAACGTTCAAGGTTCAATTTTTCGGATATGAACCGGGGACTTTGGGCTGCATCGTTCGTGCAACCGCCCGACTCAGAGCGAAATCCGGCGCCGATCCATTGCCTGCTGCCACTTCTTATCCGCCTCTTTGCTGAAAACGAGAGTTTTATCGGCGGGAACGACATGCCAAGCTCCGGCTTCGAGTTCGCCTTCTAATTGGCCCGGAGCCCAGCCGGCGTAACCGAAAAGGACCATGGACTCGCGCGGCCCCTTGCCACGCGCCATCGCTTCGATCAGCTTGGCATCAGCAGTCATGGCAATGCCGTCTTTCACTCTCTCGGAATCATCGAGCATGACGTCGTCGCTGTGCAGCACGAAGCCGGTGTTGGCGCTCACGGGTCCGCCGTAGTGAATAATGATTTCGCCCTTGGCGTCTTCGTTTTCGATGCCAAAGCCTTGCAGGAGGTCTTTGACCGGTCCTTTTGCCAGCGGCCGGTTGATTACCAATCCCATCGCTCCTTCGCCGTTGTGCTTGACCATGTAGATGACCGCTTCGGCGAAGCGCGGATCGCGCATTTCAGACGTCGCCACAAGCAATTGTCCCGCGGTAAATTCCGCGGCCTCGGCGCCCTGGACCCAAGCCGCCGTCACGCTGATCGCGGACGACCATAGCACGCTCAACAGCGCTAAGCGGCGCGCCCAGATAAAGTGACAAACGAAAGCTGTCATTGAAGCGGCTCAACCGCGTCGCTGCGGCCCGACATTCTCGATGGTGATGCGAATAATCACGCGCCGCTCGCGCGCCATGCGCTGGCGAAAATCATGCCAATTTTTATGTTCGCCGTAGGCTTGACGGGAAAGATAAATTAGGGCGTCGAGGGCTTGCGGCAGCGATATGATTTCGGCGCTGCCGCTCGCCTGCACCCAACCTTCGCCGTGGAACGATGGCGCAAAAACGCACACTGCCGCGCGCGGATCGCGCCGGAGGTTTTTGACTTTATACGCGGGTTCCCGGCTGCTGATGATCACGCGGCCGCCGTCGTCCAATCCCGGCGTGATGGGCGACATCTGGATTCCGCCGTTCTTCCTGCGGGTAGCGAGCACACCGTGGTGATGGTTCCTCAAAAATTCTTTCGCCGCGGCGAGATCCACCGGGTTGAAGTTTGGGTAGAGAGTCGCCGTAACGGCTCCCGGATCTTTTCTCATGATGGCTCTCCAAGAATAGTATGCTCGCACAAAGTAAAATACCACTGTACTAGAAAGCAAGGGCGTTGCGCCTTGACCGCCTCAAGTCCCTGACCTATAACCAGCATGAGAGGCAAGTCTTGTGACGATGACCGTTCCGCAAATGGCGCTGCCGGAAATATTGCCGGTTTTCCCCTTGACGGGAGTGATGCTGCTTCCGGGCACGGTTCTGCCGCTGCATATCTTTGAGCCGCGCTACCGCAACATGATCGAGGACGCGCTTAATGGCGATAAAATCTTCGGCATGATCCAACCCTTCGCGCCTCAGGACGACAACCGCGGCCCCCGCCCCGGCACGGAAGGGGGTGGGCCGGAGCTCTATAAAGTCGGCTGTGCCGGTTACATCGAGCAGTCGGAGAAGTTCCCAGACGGCCGCTACTTCGTTCAGCTCAAAGGCGTTAACCGCTTTCGCTACGAAGACGAGTTGCCGCTCCACCGCGGCTACCGCCGGGTGCGGGGGATATACCAGGAATTTCCCGACGCGGCATTGCAAGAGGGTTGGCAGTGCGACCGCGGCGCCGTGCTCGGCGCGCTGGCAGCCTATGGCGACGCGCATGGAATGGAGGTCAAACCGGAGCACGCGCAGCGCTTTTCGGATTTGGAACTGGTGAATCTTCTCAGTGTGTCACTGCCGTTTCACCCGGCGGAAAAGCAGGCGCTGCTCGAATCGCTCACACTCAAAGACCGCGAAAACATGCTGGTGAATTTGCTCCGCCTCGGCGCCGGCACCAGCGACCCGGACCCCGGGGCGGCGCCGCGCACGCTTAATTGAAAAGGTTCTTCGCTCGCGCGGCGAAACTTGCGAAAGATCAAGCAGCACGCCGTTTGTCATTTCGCCGGAGCGTAATGACGACGAGTCTTTGCCGTTACGCATAGCGCGACATTGTGATCGGCTGGTAGGTCTCAGGCGCTGCGCTAACCACCAGCTTCGGCTCGATGCCGTAGAGCCGGCGCGCGTTGCCGCCGAGTAACTTCTCTTGCACCGCTTGCGGCACATTCCATTTATTCATGTTGTCGATAGCGTCCCAGACATCCGAGGCATCCAAATGCGGCATGTCGGATGACCATAAACCGATGTTTTCATATAGATCCCAAAGCCGGAAGGCCATCACTTCGTCGCTCTCGAAGGCGATGTGGCAGTTCTTGTAAAATACCTCATGGGGGTCGCCGATCTTTTCGCCCGTATGTTTGTAGAGGTCGAGGTAGGTCTCGGCCTTCTCCAGCACCAGCGGCAGCCAGCTGCAATTGGATTCCAAAATCGCCACTTTGAGGCGGGGAAATTTTTCCAGCCAGCCGGTCATGAGCACCACCGCCGTCCATGTCATCGCCTCCGCGATGAATCCGAAAGCCGCGTCGCCCGCTTGCTTGGAGCCCATCATCTGCATGATGTTGGCAACGAACTGTCCCGGCGAGTAAACGAGGATTTCCTCGTCGCCGAAAAGCCGCTTGCGATTCGCTCCCATGCGCTGGTCCAGTTCCGCCGACATCGCTTCGCCGCGCGACGGGAAAGTATGCATGCCCAGCACCATGCCTAACTCTTCGAACTCTTTCCAAAGCGGGTCATATTCCGGCAAGGTCGGATATTTGGCGCCGGAAAAGATCGGCCGCACGAGCGCCGATTTGAAGCCGCGCCTGGCGACGCGCCGCAGCTCTTCGATGGCAAAATCGCGGTTTTGAATAGGCAGCACCGCAGCGGGGTAGAGCCGATGCTGATCCGCGCTGCAATAGTCGGATACCCAATCGTTATAGGCGCGGGCGCAGATATGCGCCGCCTCGGCGTTTTCCACCAGCGGCAGATAGACGAACGTGGACGGAAAGATCATCACCTGATCGATGCCGGCGGCGTCCATGTCTTTGAGCCGCGCCAGGGGGTCTCTGGCGCTGCGGTTGCGGCCGATTTGCTCATCCCATTCTTTGGTTCCAGGCGATACCGCGCCGATGATTTGCTTGTTGAGCCCGGGATGCCAGGTCTCTCCGGGGTATTTCCACTTGTTGGGATCGCGGAAGCTGATCTTTCCGTTCTTGACGGAAATGAGCCGGTCCGCGTCGCGATAGAAATGGGTCCGCGCGAAATCGCGGTGGTTCTCCGGAATATACTTGTCCCAAACCTCGGGCGGCTCGTAGATGTGGCTGTCGCAGTCGAAGACCGGGAAGTTCTTGGTTCGACCTTTGGCGCTGTACGGCATAACCCACTCCTTTCACGTCTGAGAAGCAGCTGGTAACGGGTTACAACAAGCCGAAGAGATGTGTCAACAGATGTTTGTCGGTTTGAGTCCCGATTCGGCCCCCTAGAAGCTGGCAGTGTGAGTCAAGTAAAAAAACACCGGGGCCGCGACGATGCGGTACCAGGCGAAGGGGGCCAGGGTCCAGCGGTTGAGCAGGTGGAGAAACGCTTTAACCGATAGCAAGGCGACGACAAACGCGACCACGAATCCAAGAAAAAACAAGTTCAATTCGTCTCGGGAAAAAGTCGCGCCGATCTTAGACATCTCATAGCCCGTGGCGATGAACATGATCGGCACCGCAACTAGAAAAGAAAACTCCGCCGCGCCTTTGCGGTCGAGTCCCAAGAACATACCGCCGACAATAGTTGCCGCCGAACGCGAGGTGCCGGGCCAGAGCGAGAGAACTTGAAACAAACCGATGCCGAGAGCCTGGGCGACGGTGATCGCGTCCAACGAGTTTGTCCGGCGGCCCGACACAATCTTTTCCGCGAGCAGGATCGCCACTCCGCCGGCGGCAAGAGCGCAGGTAACGGTAAACGGGTTAAAGAGATAATGCTTGATCGCGTGGCGCGCGACGAAACCGACGGCCAGCGCCGGCAAGATCGCCGCCGCGAATCGGTAAAGCCCGGACCAGCCCGCCAAAGTCGATTCTTCGGCGTTGGATTGACGCGACGAGCGCGGAATCAGGGCGAGAAATCTCTGCGGATAGAGCGCCACGATGGCGAGAATTGCGCCCAATTGAATCGCCACTTCAAAGCTCGCCGCCTTGTCACCGACAAAGCCCAAAAAATGGCCCGCCAGAATTAGATGACCGGTCGAAGAGACCGGAATAAATTCGGTGACGCCCTCGACAACTCCCAGAATGATTGCAACCGCGGTATTGTCCAACATTACCTCCACTATCAGGCTGCTGAAAAAGACTCGCAGGCAAGATAGCCGAGGATTGAAAATTGAGGATTGAGAATCGCGATCTTCAATCCTCCATTCTCGATCTTCGGACTGCGAATCGACGCGTCGAGGTTGCGCGTCTCTACGATAAATTGGCCAGCCCGCCCGACCGCGAATAACTTTCGCCCATTGTCCACTATTTTTGCGGATTACGCCAGATTTTTTGCCGTTGGCTTTCAAAATCGGTTTCATTGTTGTAAGCGAAAGATGGGAGGGAACCATGCTGCTGATTAACAATGAGGAAGTGGAAAAGCTGTTTAGCATGAAAGACTGTCTGGAAGCGCTGGAGGTCGGCTACGACGATCTGCTCAAGGGCGATGCCGTCTACCGTCCAAGACTCGACGTCTGGATGCCCTGCGAGCAACGGCCGGACGGCTACTGGCGCTGGGGCACGATGGAAGGGGCGAGCCGCAAGATCGGCGTCTTCGCCATTCGCATGAAGTCCGATGTGGTGCATTGGCCCAAAGGCGATACGGAAGAAAAATATTGCATGCAGCCGGGCACCTGGTGCGGCCTGGTGATGGTATTCAGCATTCGCAACGGCGAGCCGCTGGCGATCATCAACGACGGCCTGTTGCAGCATATGCGCGTGGGTGGCTGCGCCGGCCTGGGAGCAAAGTATCTGGCGCGTCAAGACGCGGCGGTGGTCGGGATCTTTGGCTCCGGCGGCATGGCGCGCAGTTATCTCGAAGCTTTTTATGAAGTCCGAAAGCTAAAACAAGTGAAAGTCTATAGTCCGACCAAAGCCAACCGCGAGGCTTACGCCAGAGAAATGACGGGGAAACTGGACATTGAAGTCGTCGCGGTGGATGAACCCGAGCTAGTGGTGCGCGACGCCGATATCGTCGCCACCTGCACCGACTCGACGCGCACCGTCTTCGACGAGCCGCAGTGGCTCAAGGAAGGCGCCCATATCACCTGCGTCCGCGCCTGCGAAATCGGTCCCAAAGTCGTCAAAAACTGCGACCTCTCCGTCAAGCTTGGCCGGAACACGATCGAGGCTATGGACGAAGGGATGGTCCGTCTGCACGGCAACGTTGGCTACATCGCCGGCCAGCCGGAAGAGCGCGCCCGCATACCCAACCCGACGGTGGATAATTATCGCGGCGACTATTTCAAATACTTCATGGATATCCGCGGCGGAAAAGTTTCCGGCCGCGCCAGCGATAAGCAAGTTACTTTCTTTATCAACGCCGGCACCCAGGGGCTGCAATTTGCCGCCTGCGCGGGCAAAGTTGTCGAGCTGGCGAAGCAGAAAAACATCGGGCGGGAGCTGCCGACGGAGTGGTTTCTGCAGAATATCAGGGATTGAGAAGATGGAGAGAAGGTCGAATTCAGAAGTTGGATGTCAGAAATCAGCAGTGAGAATCGAGCAGTCGACAGTTATGTTACCCATCGCAAAGAGACTCTGTCGCAATGTCATTCTGAGGCGATAGCCGAAGAATCTCGACTTCGTAACCACTTGAAAACGCGAGATGCTTCGCTTTGCTCAGCATGACATCGGGGTCATTCCGCGCATTGGGACACAGTCTCAAACCGGCGTGAAGGATAAAAAATTGTGAAAAAAAGACGAATGTGGACGGTCGGCGCGGTCGCGCTGGCGCTTTTGGGTGGAGATCACGCGGGCGCCCAGTCGACGTTGGATGCCGTCCGCGGCAAAGGTTACATTCAGTGCGGTGTGAACACGGGTCTCGCCGGCTTTGCGCAACCGGATAGTAACGGGGAGTGGCGCGGCATCGACGTGGACTTATGCCGCGCGGTGGCCGCCGCCGTGTTCGGTGACGCCAGCAAAGTGCGCTATACCCCGCTAACCGCACAGCAACGCTTCACCGCGCTCCAATCGGGAGAAGTCGATATCCTTTCGCGCAACACGACCTGGACCATTAGCCGGGATACCACTCTGGGTCTTAACTTCGTTGGCGTGAATTATTACGACGGCCAGGGCTTCATGGTGCCGAAAAAGCGCAAGGTCAAGAGCGCCAAGCAGTTGAGCGGCGCCACGATATGCGTGCAGCCGGGCACGACTACGGAGCTGAACCTGGCCGATTACTTTCGCGCCAACAAGATGAAATTCAAGCCCGTGGTGATTGAAAAAATGGAGGAGGTGCTGAACGCTTACTTCGCCGGGCGCTGCGATGTTTACACCACCGACGTGTCAGGACTCATCGCAGCGCGCTCTTCGCGCGCACCCAAGGCCGAGGACCATGTTATCCTGCCGGAAGTTATTTCCAAGGAACCCCTCGGTCCGGCGGTGCGCCATGGTGATGACCGCTGGTTCGATATCGTCAAGTGGTCGCTGTTCGCGATGATTGAGGCCGAGGAGCTTGAGCTCAGCTCCAAGAATATCGATGGCAAGATGAACAGCGACAATCCGGTGATTCAACGCTTCGTCGGCGCGGTGGGTGAATCCGGCAAAATGCTCGGTTTGGACAACCGCTGGGCCTACAAGATCATCAAACAGGTCGGCAACTACGGCGAGAGTTTTCAGCGCAACCTGGCGCCCCTCGGTCTCGAGCGCGGCGTCAACCAGCTTTGGAACAAAGGCGGTCTGATGTACTCTCCGCCAATTCGCTGATCGCGGGGCCGGCCGCTTGGCTTGATTAAATTCGATGGCCCATGAGTTTCCGCGGCCCGGGGGCGCCGGCCGATCATCGAGAATGGTTTGGTTGCGCTATGATAGTCGGGCCCGCGCGATTGTCTATCAGGTGTTGTTGGCGGCGGCGGTTGGGCTCGCGTTCTGGTTTGTCATTGCCAATACCGCGGAGAATCTCGCGGCGCGCGGCATCGCCAGCGGTTTTCAGTTCCTGTTCCGTGAAGCCGGCTTCGAGATCAGCGAGACTACGTTTCTTTCCTACGACGCGGGCAGCAGCTACCTGCGGGCGATCGCAGTCGGCGTTCTGAATACCTTTCGCGTCGCGGCGATTGGGATCGTGCTTGCGACCTCGCTCGGTACGCTGATCGGCCTGGCGCGGCTCTCGCACAATTGGCTGCTTGGGACACTCGCGGCGGCCTACGTCGAGCTGATCCGCAACGTTCCGTTGCTCGTCCAGCTCTTCTTTTGGTACGTCGTCGTCACTGAACACTTTCCCGCTCCCGCCGATGCGTTGAACCCTCTGCCGGGTGTTTTCATTAGCAACCGGGGCATTGTCTTTCCCATCCCTCGGTCACACTTTGAGTTAGACTATCCGGAATTGACGGGATTTAATTTTTCCGGCGGCGGCGCGTTCTCGCCGGAATTTGCCGCGTTGCTCCTGGGCCTGGTTACTTACACCGCGTCGTTCATCGCTGAAATCGTCCGAGCCGGTATTTTGGCGGTTGATCGTGGTCAGTTCGAGGCGGCGCAATCTCTCGGTCTGAGGCCGTGGCTGGCAATGCGGTTTGTGATCCTGCCCCAGGCACTGCGCGCCATTGTGCCGCCGTTGACGAGCCAATATCTGAACATCACCAAGAACAGTTCTCTTGCCGTCGCCATCGGTTATCCGGACCTGGTTTCCATCTGCAACACGATAATAAACCAGACTGGCCAGGCCATCGAAGGCATCGCAATCATAATGTTGGTCTATTTGACGATTAGCCTTGCGCTTTCCGCTTTCATGAACCGGTACAACCGGCTGACCGCGCTCAAGGGAGGCAACCCGTGAGCGGCAACCCGATGGCAACGATGCTGCCTGCTTTGCCGGCGCTGCAATGGTTGCGCGCCAACCTTTTTTCCAGCCTGCCCAACGCGGTGGCGACGCTATGTATTTTGTACCTGACGTGGACGTTGCTCCCGTCTTTTCTAAACTGGGCGTTGGGCAGCGCGATTTGGTCCGCTGCGGACGGGCGGCTTTGCCGCGAAGCACAAGGCGCGGGCGCTTGCTGGGCCTTAATCACTGAAAAGCATCGCTTCATGCTGTTCGGCACCTACCCTTACGATCAGCATTGGCGCCCGGCATTGGCTGTGGCTATTTTGATCGCGCTTTATGGCGTGAGCGCGTTGCGCTCGCTCTGGCGGCCGCGCCTCATGATTGTTTGGCTTGCCGGACTCGCGGTGATCGCCGGACTCATGTGGGGCGGAGTATTTGGCCTCAGCTACGTCGAGAACGAGCGCTGGGGCGGATTAATCCTGACGCTACTGCTCAGCACCTTCGGGATCGCCTTTGCTTTTCCGCTTTCGATCCTGCTCGCCGTTGGCCGGCGCTCAGCCACGCCGCTGATTCGTCTGATGTCGGTGGCGTATATCGAGCTCATTCGCGGCGTGCCGCTCATCTCGGTGCTTTTCATGGCATCGGTGATGCTGCCGCTGTTTCTGCCGGGCGGGGTTTTTATCGACAAACTCCTGCGCGCGCAGATCGCCATGATCCTGTTTGCCGCGGCATACCTCGCCGAAGTGGTGCGCGGCGGCTTGCAGGCGCTGCCCCGCGGCCAGGACGAGGCGGCCCAGGCGCTTGGATTGACCTACTGGCAACGACATAGGTTCGTCATCCTGCCGCAGGCCTTGCGCATCGCAATCCCGCCGATGGTCAACACCTTCATCGGCTTTTTCAAGGATACTTCTCTGGTCGTGATTATCGGGCTTTTCGACTTGCTGACGACCATCAAAGTGTCGCTCAACGAGCCCGCCTGGACGGGGTTTGGCGTCGAGGCGTATCTATTCGCGGCGTTCGTCTACTTCCTGTTTTGTTACCCGATGTCGCGCTACAGCCAG
>DASWHT010000339.1:0-6196 GCA_036398075.1 Binatia bacterium
GAAGACCGTGTGAACAAATCGCATAGCCGTCGATGCTAGCCCAACGGGCGCCGTCTGGCAAGGTTTTTTTATAAAAAACTTCGCAAAATCAATAACTTAAGTTGACGCCTTAAATATTTAGCTCTTAACCTTCGATGCCTAAAATTGCTCTGGGTGAAAGGCAACGGGGGTAGACAGATCAGCCGGGTCTACGTAAGATCACAACAGCCTAAATTGTGTGACAAATCGACTCGCGGAGGCAATCGTGGCGGCAGACAGTGCGGCTGAAAAATTTGAAAAGTTACTCGATGTGATGGCTGAGCTACGCGGCGCGCAGGGCTGCCCGTGGGACAAGGAGCAGACCCATGTCTCGCTCAAACCCTGTCTGCTCGAAGAAACCTATGAGCTGCTCGACGCGTTGGACGATGGCGACCCGAAGAAACTGCGGGAAGAGCTGGGCGATGTATTGCTCCAGGTAGTCTTCCACTCCCAGATCGCGGCCGAAGATGGCCGGTTTACGATCAAAGATGTGGTCACACAACTCACTGAAAAACTTGTGCGCCGTCATCCCTATGTCTTCGCGGGCGAGCCCGTGCCCGAAAACACGGCGGCAGTCCTGAAGCAACGGCTTCAGATTAAGGCCGACGAGAAAAAAAGCGGCGAAGCGAAATCTGCCCTCGGCAACGTGCCGAAAGCCATGCCAGCCCTAGCTCGAGCACAGTCGATTACGCAAAGAGCCGCGCACCTCGGTTTTGATTGGCCCAACGTCGAACCAGTGTGGGGTAAAGTCGAGGAAGAAATCCAAGAGCTAAAAAACGCCGCGGCTTCGGGCGACAGGCAGAGAACCGCAGAAGAATTGGGGGACCTATTTTTCTCCCTGGTCAATCTTGCCCGCTTCCTCGACATTGAAGCGGAGCATGCGCTGGCACAAACCATCGACCGCTTCACGCGGCGGTTTCATTACATCGAAACGAAACTTGGCGAAGCCAATAAAACCTTGGTCCAATCCTCCCTCGAAGAAATGGATTTGCTCTGGGAAGAGGCCAAGAAAATCGAAGGCCGAGAGAAAAACCCGGAATGACCACGGCGCAACCTCGCATCGTTTTTCTCGACGCGGCAACCTATGGCGACCTTTCGTTGCGCAGTTTCACCGATCGCTGGCAATGCACGGTTCATCAGGTAACCCGCCCCGAGCAAACAATCCAGCGACTGGCGGGTCATGCTGTTGCCGTCACGAATAAAGTCGTCATGGATCGCGCCGCGCTGAATTCAAACGAGGCTTGGGACTTAAAACTGATCGCCGTCGCGGCCACCGGCACCGACATCATCGATAAAGCAGCGGCGGCCCAACGCGGCGTTTCAGTCTGCAACGTCCCCGGCTATGCCACGCAATCGGTGGCGCAATTCACCATGGCGCTGATACTCGAACTGGCCACCCGGGCGAGCCGTTACGGCGACGCCGTCAAGGCGGGTGAGTGGCAGAAAAGTCCGGTTTTCACCCTTCTGACCTACCCAACGGTCGAGCTGAACGGAAAAATACTTGGCATAGTCGGCTATGGCAACATCGGCCAAACCGTCGCGCGCATGGCGCGCGGTTTCGGCATGGCGATTCTCGTCGCCGCCCGCCCCGGTGGCCGAGGTCCGATTTCGGCGGACCGAACGCCGTTGGAGCAACTGCTCAAAAATGCCGATGTCGTCTCGCTCCATTGCCCACTTACGCCTGAGACCAAGAATCTCATCAACAAGCAGAGCCTTTCACTGATGAAGCCGACGGCGTTTCTGATAAACACCGCGCGCGGCGCGTTGATCGACGAAGCCGCCGTGATCGCGGCTTTACGCGAGAAGCGCATCGCGGCGGCGGCATTGGATGTCATCACGCAAGAGCCGCCGCCCGCCGATCATCCGATTATTCAAGCAGCCAAAGAAATCGAAAATTTGCTCGTCACGCCGCACGCGGCCTGGTCGGCGCGCGAAGCGCGCGAGCGGTTGCTCAATGAAGTCGCCGCCAATATCGCGGCCTTCTTCGCGGGCAAGCCGAGAAACATTGTGGCGTGAAATTTCTGCGACGTTAAAAACGCGATTGGTTAGGTTGGAAAATACTGGATTGTTATTTCGCGCCAAGACGCAAAGAACGCAAAGAAAAGATGTGTTTCTATTTCTCCCAACTTGGCGTGCTTTGCGGCTTTGCGCGAGTCCTGTCTTTTCTGGTTCCGTGACCAATTTTGCAAGCGCAAAATGTGACAAATTTTTGATTAGCTCTTGTTGCGATTCGAGAGGTATCGGATTAAAGCGGCAGTCTAGGAATTGTATTTTTTCATCCTTCCGCTTTCGCCCTTCATCCTATATTTAAAACGGCACATCGTCATCCATCGGCGGCGTGCCGCCGCCAGCCGCATCTTCACCACTACCCGAATCCATTTCATGGGCTATCCTTGTGCCGCCGCCACCGCCGAGGAACTGGATCCGTTGGGCGACAATTTCCGTCACGTAACGCTTCACTCCGGTCTTGTCGTCGTAACTGCGCGTGCGAATGCTGCCTTCGACATACACTTGCCGGCCTTTAGCAAGGTATTGGCCACAGGCCTCACCCTGCTTTCCCCAGACAACGATATTGTGCCATTCGGTTCGTTCCTGCCGTTTACCCTCACGGTCGTTCCACTGTTCCGATGTCGCGATGGAAAAATTCGCCACCGCGCTGCCCGTCTGGGTAAAACGCACTTCCGGGTCTTTGCCCAGGTTACCGACCAGGATAACTTTGTTTACCGACATGGGAGCCTCCGCAAGTCTTAGAACTGGACATAAAGGCAAGTTACCTTATCGCCGCCATTTTCGGTAGTCAATCGCGCCTCCCACGGTCGAGCCGAAAACCTAATCCTGTTGCGCGACCCGCCGAGCCCTGCGTAATGATGTCTACCCCGCCAAACCGTATAAAAACCCGTTCATGGTTCGACTGGGCTCACCACGAACGGAAAACACCTTAGCCGTTCGCCCTGAGGCTAATCGAAGGGCTCCTAAGAGTTTTTACACGGTGCCGCGGCTCGCCCTACGCTCCGGGGAATGGAATGATGTCCTTGAACTTGGCTATCGTCTGCTCGCGTAGCTCTCGGCTCGACCGGCTGACCTTCGGAAACTTCTCCCGCCACGCATAGGGTCTCACGGCGTAGAAAATTGCCCGGCTGTTGGTGTGATCTTTGTTGTCCCGTTTCTCCGGCGGCATGCGCGGGTCCAGCGGTGTGCTCCAGCAGCCGTCAATGAGATCGATATTGGTCGCCGGATCGACCCGCGTCATCATCGCCCAGAGTACTTCCTTGATGTTGGTCGGGTCGATGTCTTCGTCCACGACGACGACGTAACGGCCGTTGCGCGCCGTGGCGGCGCAGCTTAGCGCCGCTTGCCCCGCTTGTTTGGCGTGGCCCGCGTATTTTTGATTGATCGATACTACCGTCAAGTAAGAAGTGTGATTGTACACGCCGGCGATGTCTTGAATGCCCGCGCTTTCCAGTTGGTCCCACAGCACACCCGCGGAAATATGCAGGTCCATCTTCACCGCGCCAGGCCACAGCGGCGCCTCGTCTTCGAGGATCGGATCATTACGGTAATAGATCGCCTTGATGCGGACGATGGGCTGATTTTCGCCCGTGCCCGTGGTGCCGCCGGAGTAATATCCGGGCCACTCGCCGAACGGCCCTTCGGCGCGTGACTCTTCGGACGGCGGCGGGATCTCACCTTCGATGGCAATCTCCGACGACGCGGGAATCGGCAACCCGGTGATCGGTCCGCGCAGGACTTCCAGGGGTTTCCCGATAAGGCCGCCGGAGACTTCCAGCTCGGAACGGCCGAAAGGAAACTTGGTGTAAGACGGCATAAAAACCAGAGGATGTTGGCCGAAGCTCGCGACGACGGGGCAGCTTTTACCGTGCTCCCAATATTTCATGCAAATCTGGCGGCCGTTTTGCCCTGGACTCATCCACAGGCCCAGCGTGTTCTTATCGTGCAGCTGCATCCGATACGTGCCGGTGTTCACGTAACCCGAATCAGGATCGCGGTTGATCAAACCGCCGCCGGGACCGAAATAACGCCCGCCGTCGTTCTCGTGGAAACGCAACGCCGGAAACTTGAGCAGGTTCACGTCGCCGCCCGTGAGCTTGTTTTCGAACAACGGCGAGCTGCTCACTTCCTTGGGTGGAATCGGCTCGGCGCTTCTCACTTTGCGCGCGGCCAGGCGGAGAACTTCCAGTTTCGGTTTATCCGTCGGCAGACCAAGCGCAAGAGCCACGCGCCGATACGCCGCGTAGGGCAAGCTGCAAACACGAAAACCCGCCGGATAGCCTTTGATCCTGTCGAAGATCAACATCGGCGGCTGCGGCACAAGCTCCGCGGTGGATTCGACAAGCGCGCCGATCTCGGCGTCCCAGTCCGCGCCCTCGATGATGCGATAGTCGCTGATCCTTTTTGCTTCCTCTATGAAGCTGCGAAAATCATGGTAAGCGAGTTCGCTCATATGGTCTCCCTTTGTGTCTCGCTGCAATCGGAAGGGCAACCACAAAGGGTTGCCCCTACGATTCCGATTTTTTCTTTGCGCTCCTTGCGCCCTTTCCGGTTAATTCTTTGTATTCGAATATCCGGGCGCGATGAATCGCGCCCCTACTTTGTGTTTTTTGCGCTCTTTGCGGTTAATTTTCTTATTCTTCAACGACTGATATTTCCGACTTCACGCCCTTGCGCTTCAATTCGTCCAAATACATCGGATGAACGTCCGGCGGCTCTTCGTCGAACGGAATCATCTCATGCAGCTTGGTGCGGAAGCGATCCTGGCTGTACTTCGGGCTGCGCCCGCGCATGGCGAAGTGGCGCATCGTGCCGTGGCCGGTATTGAAATGGCCGTGGTACATGAGATCGCCGGGGGCATAAATTGATCCTGATTTGATCTCGAAGCGGGTGCGCTCTTCGCCTTCGCGCCACACTATTGCGAACCCCTCGCCTTTGGTTACGCAGACAACCGCGCCGGGCCCGTGGCGGTGAAAAGTGCTGCGGCTGCCGGCGGGAAACTCCTGCACATGGCATCCATAGGTCGTTCCCGCCAAACCGAAGCGCATGATCTTCACGCCCCTTCCTTTCATCGGGTAATCGTCGAGGGCAAACTCGTTTATATCCGGCACCAGATTGCTTTCCCAGGAGCGCACCGTGAGCCGTTTGTTCTCGTTGAAGAACTCGCGCTCGGGACGAAAGCGGTCGCGAAATTGAAAGGGATTCCCAAAAATAAAATCGTCATTGTGAAAAAGGTTGATGACATGGGGCGCGTTGGTGCCGCCAAGAAAGCGTACGGTTTCGTTCGAGACGTTGAAATGCTGGTAGGCGACATTTAGCGGAATCGCAAAAATCGCCCCTGCGCCCCACTCAAAAGTCTGCTTGGCGTTCTCCTCGAACCACACCGTGGTGGCGCCGCGGCCTTTGTGAATATAAACGAGGGTTTCAAATAAATGGCGCTGCGGTTCCGTCTGTTTTCCGGCCGGGATTTCGCAAATATAAGCGTCGGTCTCCTGCTGTTCGCCAAGATTCAAAAACGAGCCCAAGGCGCCCATGCGCGCCCAGGGCTTCACATCGACGTCCATCAAGTCTTCGATGAAAAATCCTGTAACCGATGGTATGCCTTCCCTTTCCTGAAAAACTTCATAGGCTGTCGGACCCAAACGAATCGGGTCCCGGTGCGGCAGTCGCATGAATGAGCCACTCCTTAATGCGTCCAGTATTCTGACTCCGTTACGATGTCGATCGGACGAGATTCTTCGCTGTGCTCAGAATGACGTCTGACAACGCTGTCATCCTGAACGACAGACTGTGTGAAAACTCAGTTCATGGTTCGACTGGGCTCACCACGAACGGATGCTACACATTACGAATCAAGCAATTAGCCGTTCGCCCTGAGCCTCGTCGAAGGGCTCCTAAAGAGTTTTCACACAGTCTGACGAAGTGAAAGATCTCCTGCGAACCCCACAGTTTGTATATTCTTGACGGGATGAAACCGCAAGTTGGGGTTGTGAGTGTTTTTGAAGTAGAACTCGGTACCGAGGCAATAACCCGGCGACGGCTTCCGCAGTCCGCTGGAGTGTGATAGTTCACTCAAAGTTGGATTGGACCGCTGCAAAAAGAGGAGAAAGCGCCCATGTCACAAGATGAACGCGTAGAAGCTCTGATGGCGGCATTTCAAAAGACAGCC
>DASWHT010000340.1:0-6063 GCA_036398075.1 Binatia bacterium
CAGCATCGCGGTGGAACCGCCCCCCGGAATCGGCACGTAGTCTATCTCCTTGGCAATCCCCGCCCTGACGAGCGTGCCTCCTTGCGCAGCTATAAACTCGGCGGTAAGGCCCTGCTCTTTAAACATGCCTTTCTCGTGAGCGATATAAGAAGGGAGATGAAAGCTGGCGGCTGATATCGTCCTTCCCACCGTGATCTTGGTCTGCCCGGCCGCTTCAGCAACAAATCCCGCCAGAGCGGCGACGATTGCGCCGACAAATATCGCCGTGCTCAGATACGGAAGCGCTAATCCTATACGCGTTCGCATGGATGTTCTCCTTTATTCGATTTTTTGCCGCAGCATATCTCTTCCCGGTCGCCTCTTTTGGCGCTACACATATCTCCCAAGAGATGAAAAGGCAAGACAATTATCCATTATTGGCAGCGGGCTTTCCCATGACCAAAGGGAGTCCGCCAGAACTTATCAATGGAAGCAAAGCTATGACAGTCTTGGTCACCCGGCGTCGAGTTTCCGCTGCTCATCAATACCTATGCCGGCGTCAAAGACGTCAATCAAGTTCTGGTCCGTGGTGCGATCCTTCGGCGCCAGCGAATGGCAAGTGATGAAGATCGTGGTGCTGCCGAATTCGTGCAAGCGGGCTGGTAAATGACCGTTGCATCGACGCAAAAAACATATTCGTTCAGCCAGGTTGACGGTGCAAAACCACATGGCAACCAGAACAGTCGTGCGGTGGTATTCCGTCATGGAAATAAATCATGTACCTCTGGCAGAGCCAGAGGCTTGATTTGTGAACCGCTCAAAGCGGTCTGGCCAGCTTGCGCTGGCAGTTTTCACGGCTCTCGAGTATTACATCCTCTCCCTCTGGGAGAGGACCCTCACCCTTCCCTCTCCCAAAGGGCGAGGGTGGGATCGTATCAACTCTCTTGCTGCCATGAGTCAATTCTTGCTCTACATCGAAACTGTGAGAATTGACGACTCCGGCAATTGCCAAACTCTACGAGTCTCCCAGCAGAGCTGGGGGTTTACCTGGTTAATTAACTCCGCAGAGACTAGAAGGTCACTATTCCCCGGCCAAGAATCCGCCCATGTTCCAGATCGTCGACGGCCGCGTTGATCTGATCCAGCGTGTAGCGATTCGTTACCAGCTCATTCAAATTCAACTTGCCGTCGCGGTACCAGCGAATAAAGAGTGGAAAGTCACGGTCAGGACGGCAGTCGCCACCGCTGGTGCGCGTAAAAGAGCGGCTGCCGGCGAACAGGCTCGTATCCAGAGTTGCCTTCGCTCCCGGCGGCGTCAGGCCGATCAGCAATGCCGTACCGCCCCGGTTGAGGCCGGAGTGTCCCATTCTAACGGCGCGCAAGATTTGTTCCTGGGTTTGCGGCATACCCACGGCATCGATGGCATAGTCAGCGCCGCCGCCGGTTAGTTCTTGAATCGATTTGACCGCGTCCACTACCCGCCCGTTCACCGTGTGGGTCGCGCCGAAGCGCCGGGCGAAGGCAAGTTTCTCCTCGATGACATCCACGGCGATGACCGGGTGCGCATCGACGATGGCAGCCGCCGCGATGGCGCAAAGCCCGATGCCGCCGGCGCCGAAAACCACCACCGACTGACCGGCTCTCACTTGCAGCGTGTTGATGATGGCGCCGGCCCCGGTCATGACGGCGCAACCGACGATGGCCGTAACATCGGTCGGCATATCATTGGGCAGCGGCACTACGACGCGCTCCTGCGCCAGCGCGTATTCCGCCCAGGTCGCGGCGGAGTGCATGACCGCTTTGCCTTTCCACGCGGCGCTGTACTGCGCGCGGTCGTTCAGAGCATGGGCCACGAGTGGCTGCGTGGTCGTGGAACTGTCGCGATCGACCCAGGTCGTAATGACGTGGTCGCCTTCTTTGACATGCTTGACGTCGCGTCCTTTCGCCGCCACTGCGCCGGTCGATTCATGACCCAAAAGCGCCGGCAGACGATGACCGGGCCGGGGCGGCCGTCCCATGCTGTGCAGTTGCGAGTGACAAACGCCGCTGGAAAACAGTTTGACCAACACCTGATCGGGCCCGGGGTCAGGAAACTCGACTTCGTCCACGACCAGAGGCTTGTTGGGTTCCACGAAGATCGCCGCTCGGCCTTTTGCGCTCATATTATTCCGTCCTTAGCTTCATTAAGGGTGCGCCGCGCACCGTATTGAGCCAGAAGAGAAAAAAATATTCACCACGAAGGCACGAAGGTCACAAAGTTTAAGAGTATAAATTTCTAAACCCTTCGTGTCCTTCGTGCCTTCGTGGTGAGTCCCCTCTTCTTGTGCTCTTTTGTGGCTAAATCTCTTATTCTTTTTGGTTGCGGCTCCGCCGCGCGTCTACCGCCCCGCCAGCACCGATTTGATAAAACCGCTCTGGTCCAACTCGCGCACGAAGCGGCTGTCGGCAAAGTCCTCGGGCCTGGCGCCCTTGGCTTTAGGAGACTGTTTTTCCAATTCTTGCAGCAAGCCCGCGATTCCAGCCGGGTAGGGGGGAAAGTTGAAACCGATCTTGATAATCAGCTCGTAGGTTTCATTGAGCACTTCACGGTCTTCGGTACGGAAGTATTTACCCATTGCTTTCATGGCAAATGCCTTGTCCTGCTGACCGCGCGCGGCGCCTTCGATGTAGGCTCTGACGAAACGCCTGATCGTATCCTCATTGGATTTGATATATCTGCGCGTGGTTACCAGACCGTTGACGTGATACTCAACATCGAGCTTCGAAAGATCCGCCAGCTCTTTCAGCTTGAATTTCTTTGCCTGCAAGGTCGCCGGTGGAGTAATCGCCGCCGCATGAATTTTGCCGGCCGCCATTGCGCCCACCGTCTCCGCCGGTCCACCCGTTTGCACTATCGTTACATCGCGCTCGGGATCGAGGCCGGCACGGCGCAACGCCAGGCGAGAAGCAAGGTCCGACTGGGTGCCGAATCGCGTCACACCGAACACTTTCCCTTTCAGCTCTTCCATGCGGCCTACGGTGGGCTGAGCAAAAATCCACCAGTTAAATTTTTTCGCGATGGTCGCGATCACGACTGTGTCCGCGCCGGAAAGATGTGTCTGGATTGGCCCGGCGCCGCCCGCCTGGATGATCGGTAACTCGCCCGACAACATTGCCTGCAGGGCCAGTGAGCTTCCCGGTATACTGATCACTTCGACGTCAAGTCCGTTCTTTTCGTAGTAGCCCGCTTCCTTGGCGAACCAGAGCGCCATCTGCGTCGCGGACGCCGAACCGCCGCCGGTGCGCAATTTCTCGAGCTTCTTTTCTTGGGCAAGAGATAATGACGAATATCCAAAGACCAGCATGAACACGCAGCAAGTCGTGAAGGATCGAAGCATCATGGCTTTTCCTTTTTGCAGGTTGAGTCTGCTCCTATTTCCCGTCCTGACGTTAAGAACCTAACCTGTATTGGCGCGCGCTGAGTATACAACAGGCGAGGGGCGGTTTGTCGAGAGCAAGAGTCCGTTTTACCGCTTCAAGGCACAAACGGCTTCATGCCTGAACGAGCCGGCGCGAAACCGAGCCCATTAAGTCTTGAGTCTATGCACATTCGGAGTAAGCTTAGCTGGACCTAATAAAGGGCAGCACATGTTTCCTTATCGCGACGAGAACGAAACCCAACGCCTGGCCATCGTCACGGGGGTGATTATTGCCGTGAACATTTTTGCGTGGATCGCCCTGCAGGGCGCCGGCGCCACGTTGGCACTGGCGACATCAATCTGCGAGCTTGGCCTGATCCCCGGAGAGTTGACGCTGTCGCTTCCCATCGGGACGCGTTTCCCAATGGGCGACGGACTGGTCTGTGCCACCGATCCGGGTCCACAACCCTTGCATCTGATCACGTCGATGTTCCTGCATGGATCGTGGATGCATCTACTAGGCAACATGTGGTTTTTGTGGCTCTTCGGCAATAACGTCGAGGATTCCATGGGACGGTTGCGATTCGTAGTATTTTATCTCATCTGCGGGCTCGCCGCCGCGCTCGGGCAGGTTCTAGAGAACCCAAACTCCGCGGTTCCCATGGTCGGCGCGTCGGGCGCGATCAGCGGCGTCATGGGCGGCTATCTCGTTCTCTATCCCAGAGTCCGCGTTTTCACGCTGGTGACCCTAGGTTTCTTTTTCACTTCCGTTGCGCTACCCGCGTGGGTAATGCTCGGCTACTGGTTCCTCATCCAGTTTGTCAGCGGACTCGTGTCCTTCGGTGGCGACAAGGGCGGCGTCGCCTTCTGGGCGCATATCGGCGGCTTCGTCGCCGGCGTGGTGTTGATTAAATTGTTCGCCCGCTCGGACTACATAACGGCGCACCGGTCGCACCACTGGCGCCCGCGGCGCGTCGTGCGCGAGTGGTGATCCCATCCCATTCGGCCGAACCCGCGCCGGGTTGACAGCTCGATAAGAACCGTAATAAGACTTCGACCAATTCGGCGCAGCTTACGCCCAGCGGCCGATGCTCGAAATTAACCGAACAAGGCGCTGAACAACTCTTTTGCAGGCTGCTGAAAAAGATCTCAGAGGCGAAGCGGGCATGTTAGTTTCGAGTTTGGCGTTTCGAGTTTCGTGTTGACGCTAGACCCGCGACTCGAGACTCTGGACCGGAACAGCGCAGGCGAGCCTTTTTCAACCACTTGATCAGGAGGAATATATGGACGTTACCAAATCATTGGCTGAGTTCGCCGCCCGCCTGAAATATGATCAGATTCCCGCGCCGGCGCTGGAGGAGGCAAAAAAGGCGGTGCGCGATTGTATCGGAGTCGCGCTGGCCGGCAGCAAAGAGGAAGACGCGAAAATCTGCGCCGAGATCGCGCGCCAGGAGGGCGCCAAGGAAGAGTCCACCGTCTATGGTCAACGTTTGAAGACGTCGGCCATCCATGCGGCGTTCGCCAACGGCACGGCGGCTCACGCCATGGACTTCGATCATAGCTTCACTTTGACCGGGCAACCCACCGCGCCCATCATACCCGCGACATTCGCTCTCGGTGAAGCGCTGGGCGCCGGCGGCCGGCAAATCCTCGAGGCGTACGTTGCCGGTTTCGAGACCACGGCAAAATTGGTTTTCTCGCTGCGCGAGGCGAGTCAAGACGGTTGGCATGCGCCGGGCATTCTGGGGGTTTTCGGCGCGAGCATTGCCTGCGCCAAGCTGCTGGGGCTAAATGCCCCTCAGATGCAAATGGGGTTAGGCATCGCCGCCTCCATGGCGAGCGGCGTTGTCGCGAACTTCGGCACCATGACAAAGCCGCTGCATGTGGGCCTCGCCGCGAGAAACGCCGTCACCGCGGCCAAGCTCGCGCAGTCGGGTTTCACTGCCAACGCGCAAGCCATCGAAGCGGGAGTGGGCTTCTACGAAAATTTCTATCACGGCTCGCCCGTAGATCTCCGGCCCATCGAAGAGCTGGGAAAAACCTTCGCCCTCGAAACGGATGGTATCAGAATCAAGCCATATCCATGCGGCGGGCTCACTCATCCGACCATCGATGCCACCTTTGAGCTCTGCGCCAAGCATGGCATCAGCGCCGATATGATCGACTCCGTCGATGCGGCCGTGACCAAGCACACTTACAACCGCATTGTTTTTAAGGTTCCACAAACCGGCATCCAGGGAAAATTTTGCATGCCCTATCTTTTGTCGCGCGCGATCATCGATAAAAAAATCGGTCTCGACATTTTCACCGACGAGGCCGTGCGCGATCAAAATATTCTCAAGTTGGGCGAAAAGATCGAGATGCGGCTCGATCCCAATCTGAACGCGAGCAACCCCGGAGGCCGTCCTTGCCGCGTCACCATGCGGCTAAAAAACGGCCAGACTTATTCTTGTGAGAAAGAGCACGCCAAGGGAAGCCCTGACGTGCCCATGACTCAGGAAGAGCTTAGAGGGAAGTTCACCGACTGCGCGCGCTTAACTCTAGACCGGGATACCACCGAGCGAGCGCGCGAATGCATCGAGGGTCTGGAGACACTGAGCGATATCAGGCCCCTTTGCCAGTTGTTGAGGGGATAGACGAGCAGGCCGCCCTGTCCGCAAAGACGATCGGCGGTCTAGCCGATGGG
>DASWHT010000341.1:0-4524 GCA_036398075.1 Binatia bacterium
TGATCTTCAACGTCTCAAAAAGATCTCGCAGGGAGGGCGCGCATTTTCGTTATTCGTGTTCGTAAGACGATCACGATCACGTATCACGAGCACGATCGTCCGAGAGGTTTCTTCAGCAGCCGGCTAAGGCGTGACGACAAATCTCACGATCGGCTGGATCAATCACCGGGTACGGCATCCTTGGTGTTTTGCAATCTTTGTATGATTCCAGCCAGCGACAGGTGGGGATAAATTACGAAAACGAAGCTAAATAGTGTGAAAGCGCCGGCGCCGATAACACCGAATAGTAGGTCACCGAGAGTATCCTCTAAACCGGCTTGTGAATGGGTTCCCAGGGTTTGATCTGCAATGAATTCAGCAAACTCCCAAAAAAGGGCAACGGCACATGTAGCGGTGAACACTAACAGCCGGTGTGTGATTGGATGGAGTCGTCCGATGACGCCGATTAGCGACGCGTTGATCGAGCTCCGATGAAGGAAGAACGCCATGACCGCACCGCCGATAAAGTGCATGAAGAGGTCTAAATGAACAATGCGGCTGTAAGCATCGAAGGCCACCAGCGCGATGACGTGAACGGCGAAAACCAGCAAGGGCGCCCATCCGGCTTCTCGCAGAGATTGGTTGATCCATCGTCGCCAAACGGTTTCATTTTTGAGGGAAGTCATCACGGCATCTTTCTAGTCAATTCCCGAAGCCGGAAGCAGGGACCGACGTGTGATTCTAATGTCTTTAGAACGATCCATCAAGGAGGCACTCGATCGGAAATCTATGCACACACTATTGAATATCGCGCAGCAGGTCTAGGGCATTTAATCGGCGCGCAAAACAGGCCTTCGGGAATTTGCGATTGGTGGCAATTAGACAACGGAAATGAGCGAAAATACGCGGAAGCGTCCTGGTGCTCCGAGACCCTTATCTTCGGATTTTGCCCATTACAGGCCCGCTATAAGCGGTGTGACGAACACTTCTATCGCCGCTGCGACAAGTAACAACGGGAGAATGACGTAAAAAAAAAGCCACAAGCCATGACCGAGGTCGGAGACGAAGGTCCTGTCCGCCTTACCCGCCAGGCGCCGGAAGGGATGCAAGCCCAGTTTAAGTCCTATGCTTGTGCCTAGAAAGATTGCCGGCAGCTCCAGGATACCATGGGGGACGATGGTCATGATCGAAATCCACAGCCCTTTGGATTCTACAGCGACCGGAATCACGGCGCCCAGAATCGCGCCGTTAACGATGAGAAAGATGACCGGCACCAAGCCGAGCAAGGGACCCAGTAAAATGGCCAGCAGCGTCTTGAGGCTGTTGTTGAGAAAGATCGCGGCAGCAAGTTGCAGCTTGGGCATGCCTTGAAACATCTTGGCAAACTGTTTCAATAGATCCTGGAGATGCGCTGCCGTCTCCGGGTAAAGAATAACCGCCAACCCGCCGCCGAGCGCGCCAAGTGCGAATAACATAACGCTCGCCATGCCGTAGGGGCGAAGCCGCGCGAAATCGAGGCGCTCGACAAGATTTCCAGGGTTGAACATTGAGCTCTGCTTCCGGTGCGCGCCAGTGTAGCAGAGAGCGCAAGGCGAAAGTAGTCAGCGCCGTCTCTAGTCGCCGCGCCGTGACGCTGTGAGCGTGCGGCGATGTTTAGGAATAGGGTTGATTCACGGCCATCGGAGGACTAAAAATCGGCCATGAAGATAACTACGGTTAGATCGCAAATCGCCAGACTGCCCGTCGAGGAACCCCTGGCCGGCGGTTCCGGCTTTCATCGTTCCCACCTCGATTTTGTCACGCTGCGCCTGGAGACCGATGACGGTGTCGAGGGCATAGGCGTCACCTTTTTTGGCGGGACTCTTACTCCGGCGTTAAAGCGGGCCGTGGAGTTGCTCGGTGAATTGATCATCGGTGAGGACCCGCTGCCCATTGAGCTTGTCCTCCGCAAACTGCGTGACGCCGCCGGCGGCGCCGGACCGGCCGGCATCTCGACGCTCGCCGTCGCCGCGTTCGACATAGCGCTCTGGGATATCAAAGGCAAGGTGTTGGGGCAGTCCGTCGCTCAGCTGTTGGGTGGGCTGCGCGACCGAGTACCGACCTATGCCAGCGGCGCGCTGGCGCGCACCTCGCCTTTAGATGAAGTGCTGAAATCCGCGCGGGTGCTGCGCGAAAAAGGTTTCAGGCAAATGAAAACCCAGCTCGCCTTGCCCGGCGACACGACGCCGCGCAAGGAAGTGGAGCGGGCGCGTTTGATCCGCGAGGCGGTGGGGCCGGATAGCGATCTCATGTGCGACATCAACCAGCGCTGGAGCGTCAACCAAGCCATCGAGATCGGCAAGCGGGTGGAGGACGTCCATTTTTTCTGGCTCGAGGATGTTACAACACCGGATGATTATGCCGGTCTTGCCCGGGTGGCCGATACTTTGGCCACGCCGCTCGCCGGCGGCGAGTATCTCTACGGTATCACGCCGTTTCGCCATATGCTGGAGGCCCGCTCCGTGGACATCGTGATGATCGATCTGCTGCGCGTCGGCGGCATCGGCAATTGGATGAAGGTTGCGGCGATGGCCGGGGCTTTCAACATTCCCGTGGTGAGTCATCTGTTGCCGGAAATTCATGTGCATCTGGTGTCCTCCGCGCCTAACGGCCTTACGGTCGAATATATGCCCTGGTCATTCAGGCTTTTTGAAGAAGTGCCGGTTCCGGTGAATGGTGAGCTTTCGGTGCCGACGAAAGCCGGGCTCGGATTGGAGTTTAACCGAGAGATGGAGCGTTACGTCATCGGGTAACGGGTGGGGAATCGTATGGTCGGAGTCCGGCCGGCAACCGGATTTGAATCCACCTTCGCCTATGAGACTGTGTCGTAACGTCATTCTGAGGTCCTTCGACACACTCAGGATAAACTCCGCCGAAGAATCTCGTCTTCGTAACACCGTGAAAATGCGAGATGCTTCGCTTCGTTCAGCATGACATCAGCGCGCTTTCGCAGATTGCGACACAGTATCTATTAATGGAGGTCGAACATGTCTGCAGCATCCGAGAGCCAATGGCGGGACGGCGGCGTGCGAATCGTCCACGGCGACCAGCTTGATTCGAATACCCCGCAGACCCCCGGCATGACGCGGGCGGCGGCCATCAACCGGGTAATGGCGGGGGCTAACCGGCTATGGGCCGGCACGGTCAGCGTCGATCCCAACGCCAAGACCGCGCCGCACCATCACGGCGAATTGGAAAGCATCATCTATATCGTCAGCGGCAGAGCCCGGATGCGCTGGGGAGAGCGACTCGAGTTTTTCGCGGAGGCTGGTCCGGGAGATTTTATCTTCGTGCCGCCGTTTGTCCCGCATCAGGAAATCAACGCCAGTCCGAGCGAGCCGCTGACCTGCGTGGTCGTGCGCAGCGATCAGGACCCCATCGTCGTAAATTTGGCTATCCCTACGGTGGAGACCCCAGAGGAAGTTCTTTGGGTTGACCTTACGCATCCAGCGTCAAAAAGTTGAACCTTGAACTTTGAACCGATTGCCTCCCCTCGCCATGAAAACCTCCAACAAGAACAGTCGTTGCCCCTGGGTCGATATGACCAAGCCGGACTACGTCCAGTACCACGACGAAGAGTGGGGCGTGCCGGTACACGACGACCGCGCGATTTTTGAATTCCTAACCTTAGAAGCGGCGCAAGCCGGGCTTAGCTGGTATACCGTGTTGCGCAAGCGCGACGCCTACCGGGAGGCGTTTGCCAATTTCGACGTTGAGAAGGTGGCGCGATTCGGAAAGCGGCAGGTCGGCGTATTGCTCGGCAACGCGGGAATCATCCGTAACGAGCAAAAGATTCTGGCGACGGTTAACAATGCGAAAAAGTTTTTGACTATCAAAAACAAGTTCGGCAGCTTCGATGCCTACATCTGGCGCTTTGTGGGCGGAAAACCGATTGTAAATAAGTTTCGAAGCTTGAAGGACTATCGCTCGACCAGCAAGGAATCCGACGCCATGAGCAAAGATTTGAAAGAGCGGGGTTTCAAATTTGTCGGCTCGACGATCTGTTACGCGCACATGCAAGCCACGGGAATGGTCAACGATCACGTTATGACCTGCTTTCGGCGGCGGCCGATCGTCGAGGGCTATAATAAATGACGGCTCAAAATCGGTCGCGCCGATAGCGGTGGTATTGAACGGCGTGAACACTCAGGCATTTTCGGTTTGATCGCTCTTTTCTTCGAATAGCGTCCGCCAAGAGACGTTGGCAGACAAATAAGCAACGTCACATCGGATGCGAGAAAAGTCAGCTTGCGCCGAGTCGTAGACGAGACCCGGAGGCGGTTTACCCGCTTGTAAATCCCCAAGTGCTTTGAGCAAAAATCTTCGAACTTGGATGACATACGAATCGCTCACTCCGAGATGTTCTTTGGTTCTGTCGACGATGGGTCCCATACTCTCCGTTGCGCAAGCGTCCTGGTTCAAAAATTCTTCTATCCCGGTGAAATTGACCGTCTTCTGAACCTGTCTGTCCTGGCGATAGTTGTTGCGGATGTTGCGCAGCTTCCG
>DASWHT010000342.1:0-3284 GCA_036398075.1 Binatia bacterium
CCAAGTTCGCCTTTCAACCATTTCAATCCACCCGGGTTATCGGTTTCGGTCAAAAGCAAATGATCGGGAATCTCATTGGCGATGGCTTTGATGTGATCTGAATCATGCACTTCGACGCCCACCGTGAAATAGCAGCCGTACTGAATCATTGCGCGCAGGATATCTAGCGGGCCGGAGTACCAGTGGATGATGGCGCGCCGAACGTCGTACTTTTCCAGTAGATTGAGGATCTCTTTCTCGCCGCCCTTGGTGTGGAGGTTGACGAATTTTTTCTGCTCGCGGGCGGCGGCGAAGAAATATTGAAGGACTTTAACCTGCGCCGGAAAGGTCGACGTGTCTTTCTCCCAGTGAAAATCGAGGCCGATCTCGCCGATGGCTGGACTGCCTTCGATGAGCGAAGCCATTTCGCGCAAACGCCCGGCATATTGCGACGCGCGTCTTGGATGGACGCCGAAGGTTGGCAAGACCAGCGGCGAACTTTCGGCGATTACTTTCAATTCGGCGTACGACGGCGCGTCCATCGCCGTGGCCACGGTGAATATTTTTCCCTGCTCAATCTCTCGTAAAGCGTCGTCGAGCAGGTCGCCATACTTGTCTAGGTGGACATGAGCGTCGATCAGCATAGGCTCCCAATTCTAACTGCGGCGCGCGCTTTTTGCTGCCCGGTCATGGCTGTTATTCGTAAGAAAGATGCAGCGCTAACTCTGCGGCAGCGCTCCGGAGTTGTCAATCGACGGAACGGTTCAGGTTACAAAGTTCAAGGTTCCGAGTCCGAAACCGAATCTTGGAATTCTGCAACGTTGAACCTTGAACCTTGAACTTTGAACGGCATTGTTTCCTGACAATGGCAGCGCTTGACCTGTTTCGAGTTAGCGGTTAGCGTTGGGCGAAAATCTCCGCTTACCGCGCCAGGAGGAAGACTATGGGACTCACACGCCGCGATTTTCTCGGAAAAGTGACCGTTGCCGCCGCCGGCTTGCCGCTCTTGAGCAGGCCTAGCTGGGCGCAGACCAAAGGCAAGTTGGGCTACATGAAGATAGTCGATAACGCGCCGATGTTCGTCGCCATGGAGCGGGGATTCTTCAAGGCCGCGGGGCTAGAGCTCGAAACCGTTCCGATGGCGGGCGGCGCCGTGATCGTGCAAGGCGTCACCTCCGGCGACCTTCAGATCGGCTGGACCAACGTGATTTCCCTTTACCAGGCGCACGTGGAGGGGTTCGATTTCAAGTTCATCGCCGGTGGTGCCACCAACGTCAAAGGGAGCAACGATACCCATGCGATGCTGGTGGCGAAAGGATCGCCCATAAACAGCGCGAAGGATCTCGAAGGCAAGACCGTGGCGGTGAACACGTTGAATAATATTGTCCATCTCATGGCGCTGGCATGGCTCGACAAAAACGGCGCGAGCTCCGCCAAGGTGAAATTCGTCGAGATACCGTTTCCGCAGATGGAAGCGGCCCTTGTGGCCGGTAAAATCGATGCCGCCAGCGCGCACGAGCCCTTTCCCAGCGCGGCGCTTGCCAAGGGTGTCACCCGGGTGCTCGCCAACCCGTGGAGCGATGTGATCGGGAAATTCCTCATCGCCAGTTGGTTTGCGTCGGAAAAATGGCTGCAAAAAAATAAGCAGACCGCGCAGGCTTTCATTGCGGCTCTCAACCGCGGCATCGACGCCGTTGGAGCAGACCCCAAGGGAAGCCGCGACGCGATTGCCAAGTGGACCGGCTTGAAGCCGGATTTGGCCGGCAAGATCCCCCTGCCGGTATTTGAAAAGGGGGTGTCGGAAAAAGACCTGCAAGTGACCATCGACCTCACACAGAAGTACAAGCTGATTCCCCGCGCGTTCAAGGCGCGGGATGTGATCAGCGACTTGGCGCCGAAGGGGTGAATCTGATGGAGTGATGGAATAATGGGGTGATGGGTTTCTCGCGGATTCCAACACTCCCATATTCCGTCACTCCGTTCTTTTTCCCCATGCCGATCCTCGAAGTTGAAAATCTCTCCAAGACCTACCGTCAACTGGGCGGCGAAAGCACACTCGCCATCGGCAACGTCACTTGCCGGGTGGAAGCGGGGGAATTCGTTTCCTTCGTCGGGCCGTCCGGCTGCGGCAAAACGACTCTGTTAATGACCATTGCGGGACTGATCGAGCCGACTTCGGGCCGGGTGATCGTCAAAGGCAAGGAAGTCAAAGGGCCGCCGCCCAACCTCGTTTTGGTTTTCCAGGAATACAATAAGTCCTTGTTCGCCTGGCGCACCATACTGGGCAACGTGCGCTTCGGTTTGGAGGCGCGCGGCGACGGCTCGCCGGGCGCCGAGGCGAAGACCAGGGAGCTGATCGATCTCGTGGGCCTCAAAGGTTTCGAGAAATATTATCCCTGGGAGCTTTCCGGCGGCATGCAGCAGCGCGTCGCCATCGCCCGCGCGCTCGCCTACGAGCCGGAGGTGCTCTTGATGGACGAGCCCTTCGGCTCTCTCGACGCGCTCACGCGCCTGGAGTTGGAAGACACGCTGCTCAGAGTGTGGGCCGAGCTCAAGACGACGATTCTCTTTATCACTCACGACATCGAAGAAGCGATCTATCTGTCCGACCGCGTCTGGGTTTTGAGCCGCCGCCCCTCGCAAATCATCCAGGAGTTGTTGGTTGAGTTTCCCCGGCCGCGCAACCAGTTCGCGACCCGCGCCGAGGCGCGCTTCATGGCCATGCGCAATGAGATCTACCGCCAGATCGGCCACGCGCCATGAACGGCGGCAAAAAATTCAACTGGCTCGGCTGGCTGGTGTTGGCAATACTGCTTTCGCTGTGGGAATATGGCGCGCGCGCGAGCCCCAAGCTGCAATTTTACATACCGCCGGTGAGCCAAATTCTCACCGCCCTGGGCCAGTTGTTCGTGTCGGGGCAAGTCGCCGGTCATCTGCTGTCGACACTCAGCCGTTTTCTCGAAGGCTATGTGATCGCCGCCCTGCTCGCCGTTTCGTTGGGCATCCTGCTCGGCCATTTTCGCTTCGCCCATAGTCTATTGGAAACCCTCATCGAATTTTTGCGTCCCATGCCGTCGGTGGCGATCATTCCGGTCGCCGTGCTCACGCTCGGCATCGGCGACGCGATGATCGTGGCGGTGACCGTTTATGCCAGCCTGTGGCCCATACTCGTCAACACCATCGACGGGGTCAGAAATATCGAGCCGACGCTCATCGATACCGCGCGGACCTTTGGCCTGCGCGGCTGGGCCATTTTGTGGAGGGTAATCCTGCCCGGCGCCGCGCCTTACATAGTCACCGGCCTG
>DASWHT010000343.1:0-7425 GCA_036398075.1 Binatia bacterium
TGCGCGCCGTTAATGGCAGGATCGCTTTGGAAAATGGCCAGTTCGCGTTCAGTAACCTGCGCGGCGTTTCCGGCCGAATCCGCCTCACGGATGTGGATGGCAGCTACGACTACTCGCCGGCGAGCCCTGGCGTGTTGCAACTGCACGCGCGGGGCGATGCGGACTTGGGCGAGCTGCGCGAGCAGGCGCAGCGCGGTCTCTTGCCGGCGGAATTTGCAAAATTGGTATTATCGGTTCAAGCGTTGGGGGGAAGGGGCAAGTTCGATATAGCGCTCACCCGGCCCGCCGACAGCAAGCCGCGCGCAGCGGGTAAAGTGGCGTTGGAGAGCGCGCGGCTGCAATGGGACCAATATGTGCTCACGGATATCAACGGCGATTTCGCGTTTACCCCCACGGAGATCAAGACGGACAAAGTGCGCGCGCTGATTTCCGGGTCGCCGGTGGAGGTGCGCCTGGCGGTGAAAAACTACGGGGCTGACGACGGCGTGTTTGATCTTGCGGTGGACTCCCCTGGCGTCAAAGCGGGAATCGTCAGCCGTCTGCTCCTGGAAACAGGTTCGATACAAGATCCGGGCATCGTGCGCGGTTCGGTTCACTATCGCGGTTCATTCAACGACAAACAAGACCGCAAGTTTACCGGCAACCTGGAGTTGCTCAATGTCCAACTGGCAACGCACCCGTTACTCCAGCCGCTGCGCCAGCTTAACGGCAAAATTTCCATTGACGAGAGCGGTATCGAATTCCAAGACATGAAAGGATTGCTAGTGGGTTTTGCGGCGAGCGCCAGCGGGCGCTGGCGCTACGCGCAAAAACCGCAACTTATTTTCGATTTCACGGCGCCCAATCTGGATATCACCTATCTGATCTCGCAGATCGACCCCGAGCCCGGGGATTTCTACGACAACTTGCAAGCGGAAGGGCGCATTGCTCTCGGTCAGGGGCGCATCAACAATTTTGAATTCACCGATTCAAAAAGCAATCTGATCCTGGACCGCCGGATGTGGCGATTCTCTAATCTTACGTTGCGCGCCGGCGGCGGCGCCGGGAGCGGTCCATTGACCGTCGTCCATAAGCCCGATACTCTCGGCATCATCGCTGAACCGAGGGCGAAAAATGTCCCGATAGCGGTGTTCCTCCGCTGGTTTGACATCTCGAACGCCGAGATTACCGGCACGGTGGATCTCACGGGCAAATTCGACACCGCCGGCAAGGGTAACGCCGAGCGCAAGCGCAATCTCAACGGCGCTTTCAACTTGAAAATCGCCGACGGTACGATTTACCGTATGCGGATTCTCGTACAGCTCTTGAATGTCCTGGACTTGTCCCGCTGGTTTACCTTTCAGTTGCCCGATCTTAGCAAACAAGGGATCCGTTTCCGTGCCATTACGGGCGATTTCAAAGTTGCAAGCGGAGTTTATTCCACCGACAATTTGCTGGTGGATAGCGACGATTTGCGCATGACGGGCGCCGGCAAAATCGACGTGCCGGGGGATGAAATCGATTTCGTCGTCGCCGTGCGGCCGTTTGCGGGCATCGATGCGGCGATCACGCAGATCCCGTTGCTGGGCCGCGGCATAGCGGCGATCAAAAACTCTTTTCTAGTCGCAAGCTTCAATATCAGAGGCCGTATCGACGACCCGACGATCACGCCGGCGCCGTTGGGTACGCTTTCGGAAATGTTTTGGGGAGTGCTGGGAATTCCCAAGAGCTTGATTCCCTTCGGCGGCGACGCCGATGCGCAAAAGGAAGTGCCGCAAGACCAACTGTCCGCGCCAAGCCGATGAAGCCGCAACTGTTGCTCTATTCGCGAAAGGATTGCTGTCTCTGCGACGAGATGAAGAAAGTCATTTGGCGGGTCGCGGATAACATGCCGCTGGCGCTTGAAGAGATCGACGTTGATAGCGCTCCTGAATCGCGCGACCAATACGGTGACGAAATTCCTGTGCTGTTTATAGACGGCAGAAAAGCGTTTAAGTACCGGGTGACGGCGCGGCAGCTGGAAGCAAGAATTGGCGGAAAAGTCCCTTTTATGAAGACTTTCACGAACAGGATATTTAACCGCTCGTGACTTAATGACGCCAAACATATCCTGTGAGAGTTATGCGATGATCAAGACCGTAGCGCGTCGGTGCTTACCTTCGGTTCTTGTTCTCCTTGCGGTCGCTTGTCTGCCGCTGCCGGCCGGCGCGGCCCAACCCGTTAAGACAAAGTCCGCGCCCGCCAAAGCGGGGCCGGCAACTTGGTTGCTTGCCGGGCGCGAAGGCGAATGCGCGCCGCTTTCACTGCTGGAGAAAAAAGGGACCGAGTTTCGCGGTATCAACAGCCCCGAACTTCTGGCCAAGAAAATGCGCGCGGCGGGCCACAAAGTTGAGATTAAAGAGCACAGTCTGGCCAGCCGCCCGGCAGTGGAAGTCCGAGTTCCGGAGCGCGGACTTTACGTGATGTTCGTTAAAGCGGAGTTGTGCGCCAAAATCGAAGGGACGGACAATACGAAGACGCCTAAGCGTTAACCTGATTACTCTTGTCCGGAGGAGAGATTATATCGCACTAGAAGCTGATCGTCGTTCAAGGTTCAAAGTTCAATGTTCAACGTCCCCTCCCCACCTTGAACCTTGAACCCGGAACTTTGAACTGAATCGTCCCCGATTAGTCGTCTTCCTCCTGGCGCCGTCTGGGCCGGTCGGACTGCTTCAGGATTTTCTTTCTGAGGCGGATCGCTTCGGGCGTTACTTCAACCAACTCTTCGTCGGCGATCCAATCCAAACCTTCTTCCAATCCCATTTCGCGGTGCGGCGAGATGATGATGTTCTCGTCGCGACCCGCAGCGCGGATATTGGTCAGTTTTTTCTCGCGGCAGATATTGACGTTGAGATCGACGTCGCGCGAGTACTCGCCGACGACCATCCCTTCGTAGACGCGCGCTCCGGGGGGGATGAAAATAATGCCCCGCTCTTGCAGATGAAAGACGGCGTAGGGAGTCGCCGTGCCCTCGCGGTCCGAGACCATGGCGCCGTTGCTGCGCCCTTGAATCGCGCCGTGCCAGGGCGCCCAGCCGTCGAACAGGGCGTTCATGATCCCCGTGCCGCGGGTGTCGGTCAGGAAGCGCGAGCGAAAACCGATCAGGCCCCGCGACGGTACGGCGAACTCCAGACGCACGCGGCTCGAGCCGGCGTGGATCATTTTCGTCATTTTACCTTTGCGCATGGCGAGGAGTTGGGAAACCACGCCGATAAAATCTTCCGGGATGTCGATTGCCAGCAACTCGATGGGTTCATGGACCGCACCGTTGACATCGCGGGTGACCACGGTGGGCTTGGAAACCATCATCTCATAGCCTTCGCGGCGCATGGTCTCGATGATGATCGCCAACTGAAACTCGCCCCGGCCCGTCACTTGAAAAGAATCCGACTGCTCGGTATCGGCTATGCGCAGGCTGACGTTCTTTTTTTGCTCGTGGTAAAGACGCTCGCGCAGCTTGCGGGAGGTCACGAAGTCGCCTTCGCGCCCGGCCCAGGGTGAGTTGTTGGAGCTGAAAATCATCGCGATCGTCGGCTCGTCGATGCGCAGCGCGGGCAGCGGTTTGGGATTGTCCCGGTCGCTGATGGTATCGCCGATGCCGATGTCTTCGATGCCGGCGATGGCGACAATGTCGCCCGCCGCCGCGCTGGCAATCTCGACTCGCTTCAATCCCTGCCAGCCGTAAACCTGCGTGACTTTCACCGGTTGCGCGGCGCCGTCGGCGCGGCACAGCGTGTAATTTCCGGCGGCGATCTTGCCGTTCCTTAATCGGCCCACCGCTAGACGTCCGACGTAATCGTTGTAGTCGAGATTGTTGGCTTGAAATTGCGTCACGTCCTCGGCGTCCCCGACAGGTCCGGGGAGCGTATCGACGATCAAGTCAAAGAGCGGTTTTAAGTTTTCGCCCGGTTGCTTGAGATCGAGAGTCGCCGTGCCCGCGCGCGCATTGGTGTAAACGACGGGGAAATCGAGCTGCTCTTCGGTGGCATCGAGGTCAATGAACAGATCGTAAATTTCGTCCAATACCAACGCCACGCGCGCGTCGGGCCGGTCTATCTTGTTGATGCAAACGATGGGTGGGAGCTTGGCCTCGAGCGCCTTTTTCAGGACAAAGCGGGTTTGCGGCAGCGGGCCTTCGGAGGCGTCGACCAGCAGCATGACCCCGTCGACCATGGCCAACGTTCGTTCCACCTCGCCGCCGAAGTCGGCGTGTCCCGGCGTGTCGACGATGTTGATCTTTGTGTCACCGTAATAAACCGTGGTGTTCTTCGCCATGATGGTGATGCCGCGCTCGCGTTCCAGTTCCATGGAGTCCATCACTCGCTCGGCCACATGTTCGTGGGCGCGAAAGATCCCGCTTTGATGGAGCATCCCGTCCACCAGCGTGGTCTTGCCGTGGTCGACGTGGGCGATGATGGCGATGTTGCGAAGGTCTTGCCGGCGGGGCGTTTGGGCTTGAGTCATTCTATAATATTCGGGAGCACGGCGTTATTGTCAAGCGGCGCCGCGGTCGAGATTTCGTTTGACGCCGACCGGCATGTGAGTAGAATGACCGCGGGACGAGTTTGGATGTTTAGCCAGTGGAAAGGAGCAGTCACATGAAATTGATGACGATAAGCCGAGTCTTGCTTGCCATTGCCATACTATCATTGTTTTCCTCCGGGCCGGCCCGGGCCGCGGAAGTGGTCCGCGTAGCCTATCCGTCGATGAACGTTTCGGTTTTCTGCATTCTGATTGCGCAGCAGCAGGGCTACTTGAAAGAAGAGGGCCTCGACGTTCAGCTGCTGAACATCCGCGGTGAGATCGCTATTCGAACCGCGCTGGCCGGGGAAATCGACTACTTCACCAACGCCGGCAGCGCGCTGGCGGCGGCGGTGAGATCGGTTCCGGTGAAAATCGTCACGGTTTTTCAAGACCGGCCAACCTGGGACCTCATCGCCCAACCTGGTATCAGTTCTATTCAGCAACTGCGAGGCGGTACCATCGGCGTCATGTCCCCGGAAGGATCTCTTGCGGTCGTCGCCCGCGAGATGCTGAGAAAAAACGGCTTGGACCCGGGGAAAGATGTCAATCTCGTCACCATGGGAGGAGATGCCGTGCGCTTTCCCGCTTTGCAGACAAAATCCATTAGCGCCACGCTGTTCAACACGGGAATGAGTCTGCAGGCTCAGAAGGCGGGCTTCACAAAGCTGGCGTCGGCCGCCGATTATGCCAACCTGATCGAGGGCGGGTTCGCCGCTAGCAACGAAAAGCTCAAACAAAACCCGGAAAAGATCGTCCGGTTCATTCGGGCCAGCCTGAAAGGCATAACGTTCTTTGCCAGCAAACGCGAGCCGACGATTAAGCTCATGATAGACAACATGAAAATATCGGATCACAAATTAGTCAGCGCGATTTATGATATCAACAGCAAACTCATCTTGCGCGACGGCTACAGCGATGACAAGACGCTGCAAGCGATGATCGACACGATGAAACGGACTACTAAGGTAAACCGCGACTTCAAAGTCGGCGATATCTTCGAGTTGGCTTTCGTGAAAAAAGCCAACGACGATCTAAAAGCCGCCGGCTGGAAACCTTAGGAAGGGGTTCAAAGTTCAATGTTCAAAGTTCAACGTTCTCTCCCCACCTTGAACATTGAACCCGTTCGGCAAGCTCAGGGCAGGCTTTGAACCGAGCGCCATGGGCGCGTTGTATTGAACCTTGAACCGGAATCTCGACTGCCAGCTCATTTTGCTATTTGCTTCGCCCGCGTGATGTGTTAACGACCTTACGAACTGCACAAATTCCGCGGAGGTCTCCCATGGATTGGATTTTGGAAACATCACCGACTTTTTCTTATGTGTTCCTGCGCCTGGGTCTTGCGGTCACGTTCTTTGCCCACTCGACTCAGCAAATTTTTGGCTGGCATGGCGGCCGGGGCTGGAAGGGCATGCTCGACAACTGGGGTGAAAAATATCATATACCCGTCGCGTTCGGCGTACTCGGCATGGCGATCGAGTTCTTGGGCGCCTTCGCCATGTTGTTGGGTTTTTTAACGCGGCCCTTCGCCCTCGGCTTGGCGCTTTTTATAGCCATGGCTATCCTGAAATCTCATTGGGGGCATGGCTTCTTCCTGGCGCGCCGGCCGGGCGAGGCCAGCGGCGTCGAGTACACCCTGGCGCTATTTCTTATGGCTATGGCGCTGGTTTTTGGCGGCGGCGGCGCGCTATCCATCGATGCGCTTCTCAGCCGGTAAGATCGGCGCAAATATCGTGCTCGTTTTGCGAGCACGAGCTACGAACACGAACAACGAATACCGCGCGGAGTGAAACCTCAGATTCCTTTATTGTCTTCGGGTTTGCGCTTGTGCTTGTCCTTCACCCGCGGAATGCCGCTCCAGTCACCTTTCATCCAATACTCCGTCAGGCTGCCAAACGCACCGAGGAGCATGCCCAGGGCGAGGATAAAATACCAGAGAGCGTCGCCGTAAGGGCTGATCAGGCCCATGAGCGTGGCCACCAGTTGCGCCGTGCCGGCACCGAAGACGATACCTAGGAACATTCGAGTTTCGCGCTGAAACCCGGTGTGAGTCGAATAGATTCCCAAGAACATACTTACGAAAAAGGCCAAAAACGGCGCCAGCACGAGGGCGAAAATCGCGCCGGCGCCGCCACCGCGGGTTGACTTGTTTTCCAGGGCTTCTTCATCGGTGATGGTCGCGGCGCGAAACTCGCCCGAGATGACGCCGAAGATGAAATGCACACCGCCGTAAATGCCCAAGTCGGGACGCAGCCCGTTGATATAAAGGTCGAGAGAGGATTGCAGTTTCTGCGTGGCCTCTGTTTTGGGGAAGCGCGGTTCAAGTTCCGCGCCGACCTGAATGCCGACAAGATGTTCTTTACGCGCGACCACGACAAGCACGGCCCTATTTAGCTCTTTTTCATCAAGGGGCAGGCTCCGAAACGCCTTGCCCGCGAGCGCTTCGATGTTTTCATTTTCTTCCAAACTCGGCACCGTCAGCACGGCGACCGTGTGGCCACTCTGGGTTTTGAAGCGTTTCAGACGCTGCGTGAGATCGTCGTAGCTCGCCGGCGGGATCATGCCGGCGAAGTCGTTTACGGTTGCCTGGAGCGGCGGCAATTCGCGGCATAGTGCCGGACCGCCGTATGCGAGGATCGTGAGAGTAACCGCACGTAGGAGAGCCGTCGGCATCGCAGTGCTACTAGGCAATTCTTGCCCTTCAAATGTTCAACAGAACCACTTCAAGAAAATTTATCGCGCCAAGGCGCAAAGGCGCAAAGTAAATTTCGGCAATCAAATTTTCCGAACTTGGCGTGCTTTGCGTCTTTGCGCGAGTCACCGTTGCTTTTCCGATTCCACAACCCCAAATCCAACTGAAATTTTCGAATATCCTTCGCTTGGCCT
>DASWHT010000344.1:0-7848 GCA_036398075.1 Binatia bacterium
CGTACCACCGAAGTCTATGGGCGCGATTAACAATGGATTCGAGAAAAAATACGGCATCAAGGTCGAGTACTGGCGCGCGTCTTCGACTAAGGTTATGGATCGAGCCCTCACCGAATGGCGCGCCGGCCGTCCCGGTTTTGACGTCGTGGAAGGCAACCGAGGAGTTCAGCTCATCATGAAAGATGATGGCCTCTTCGCGAAATTTGCTTCGCCCTCCTCCGAAAAGTTTCCCGACAGATTCAAAGATAAAGAAGGCGTGATGACGCCTTGGCGGTATTTGCCCATTAGCATTCTGTACAACACGGAATTAGTCACAAAAGGAGACATGCCCAAGAGCTTCAATGATCTCTTGAATCCAAAGTGGAAGGGCCAGATCAGTATGCCTGATCCGTCCCAGCATACCACGACGGCGCAATTCCTTGATAACTTAGACAAGCTAATGGGCGAAAAAGCGAAGCAGTTCGTTAAAGGCCTGGCGAATCAGCGGCCCCACATGGTCGAATCTTTGGCTCCAGTGGCCAATGTGCTTGTTCGCGGCGAGGCCAAGCTCGGTATTACCTACGTCAAATACATCAAACAATACAAAGGGCCCATCGATTACGTGATGATCGATAAATTCCTGGCCGATCCCAACTATGCCAATCTGAGCGCCAAAGCGAATAACCCGAACGCCGGGAAGCTATACATCGAATATGTCACCTCGCCCGAGGGTCAAAAGGCCATAGCGCAAGAAGGCGAGTTCGTCCTCTATCCTGGGATCAATCCGGACATCCACGACGCGCTAACGGTTGCCGAGCGGTCGATCTTCATGGACACTCCGGATGAGAAGGAATTCAAAAAGCTCAGGGACGAATATCGTAAGCTATTTTTTAGCAAATAAAACTGCTTGGCGTTTGAATTAGCGATAGCGAAAATATCGGCGGAGGGCTGGTTCTCGAGCAGGTTCGGCGGGCCAGCCCTCTAGTCGTTTGTGGAATCGGCTTAAATTAGTTCCCCATGAATCATTCAGCATTGCTCGAGCGAGTTCGCGAATGGCCGGTGCAGTTGATTCGCTACGATCCTCTTCGCGTGGTCATTTTTGCAACGGCGGCGCTGATAGCCTATCTCAGCCTTTCGCCGACGCTGATGCTTTTATACGGCAGCTTCATGAGCGAACCGCTCGGAGTCCCCGGACATTTCACACTAATAAATTATATTACGGCATACTCGGACCCCGCGACATTTACGCTGCTGGTGAACTCGTTCGTATTCGCCGGCGGGTCCGGTTTGCTCGCTACGGTTCTCGCGACCGCGTTGGCCTGGATCGCGATTCGCACCAATACTCCGTTCAGGAAATTCATCGAGCTGACGGCGATTATCCCGAACATCTTGCCGCCGCTCATGTTGGGCGTTTCTTGGGTCCTGCTGCTGAACCCCCGGGTCGGCCTGCTTAACCTGGCGCTGATGCGAGTGTTTGGATTGGAATCGGCGCCATTCAACATATACTCAATGTGGGGAATGATCTTCGTCGAGGCGTTGATAACCACGCCGTTGGCGTTTTTGATTATTTCCGCCGGCCTTTACTCCATGGACCCTTCTCTCGAGGAGTCCGCCAGAGTGGCAGGCTCCGGAAACCTGCAGGTTGTTTGGCGGATCACGTTTCCGATCATAAGGCCGGTATTGCTTGCTGCCGCTACCCTTAACTTTGTGCGGGCGATCGAGAGCTTTGACACTCCCGCTGTCATCGCGTTGCCGGCCCGCATCGAAGTCTTCACGACAAAGCTATATCGCGAGACGCTCGGTGCGTATCCGCCGAATTATAATCTAGCGGCCACATACGCGGTGTCGTTGCTTTTAATCACCATGGGATTCGTTTATCTGTACCGTCGCTTGACGGCACGGTCGGAGCGATATGTCACGGTTACAGGGCGCGGCTATCGCCCGAACGTCATTGATCTGGGGAAGTGGCGCTCACTCGCGTTTGCTTTCGCCGCTCTAATTCTGCTCCTCGTATTTGTTCTGCCATTTGGGGTTCTGCTTTACACTTCGCTCGTGAGTTACGTTCACATCCCAGGGCCGAAGACATGGGGTTTGCTGACGCTTGAACATTATCGATTCAATCTGACTGACAGCCGGACCTACCAAGCGATTCAGCATAGTGTATTCCTGGCGGTGGCAGGAGCAACATTGTGCATGCTGTTGGCGGCACTAACTTCCTACATCACGACAAAGACAAAGGTGGCGGGTCGTGGGATCATTGAAGCCCTAACGTTTATTCCGTGGGCGTTTCCGGGATCCGCGCTGGCGATAGGTTTGGTTTGGACCTATGTATATATACCGCTTCCGATCTATGGCACTCTATGGATATTGATGATCGGTTATATCACGCGCTTTTTGCCGTACGGATTGCGCACTATGACCAGCACGATAGTGCAGATTCATGACGATATGGAGGATGCCTCCAAAGCGTCCGGGGCCGGCTTTCTTGCAACGTTTCGTCGCATTCTTCTTCCCTTAATGAGGCCCGGCTTCATCGCCGGTTGGATCATATTGGCGACTATCTACCTTCGCGAGTTCAGTACTTCAGTATTTCTTTATTCGCCTGGCGCCGAACCCATCGGCCCCTTGCTCTATAATTTTTACACCGACGGGTATTTCGGGCCTATGTGTTCTCTTGCGATGATCGTCAGTATGATCTGTATTATTCTTATTCTTATTGCCCGTCGACTCGGGAGAAGCCATGCTCACTACGAGGGCACATAATAGGCTGGCGCGGGGCCGAAGGTGCCATGGAAGCGCAAATTGCCAAGAAGCTAATCGAAAAAAATCTGCAATATGACGAGGTCAAGCGGTTGGCAGTGAAGCTCGTTCAGCACGCGAGCCCGCAGACGGCGAAGCTTGAAGCTGAGCCGCAGGTGCTGGCGTTGATCAGCGACGTGGTCAAGCCCGAACTGGAGCGGGCCGGGCTCCATCCGTTCATCGACAAGATCGGCAATCTCGTTTTGCAAATTAAAGGGCGCGAATCGAGCGGCCGGCTGATGCTCGTCGGCTACGCCATGAACGCCGCGCCGAGCACCATGCCGAATCCTTATTCGGGCGAGATCGTCGATGGCGCGCCGTACAAACTCGATGGCGAATGCGTCTGGGGCCGCGGCGCCTGCGAGCAGAAGGGCAGCCTTGCGGCGATGATGGCGGCGCTGCGTTTCATCGGTTTGAACAAAGCCGAACTGCCGAGCGATCTCTATTTCGTCGTCAGCACCGCGGGGGAGACCGGGCGGCATAATTCGCTGGCGTACGTGCTGGACCACGGCAACGTGAACGCGGACTGGTGCATTATCGACGGGCCGCCGGAGATTCAACTCGGCAATAAAGGGCGGGTCGACGTGCTGGTCACCGTAAAAGGCAAACAGGCGCACAGCAGCCGCCCTTGGGAAGGCATCAATGCCATCGATGGGGCGATGAATGTGCTTCAGAAGCTGCAACCGTTGATGCCTTACCCGGAAACCAGGGCGCACCCCGAGCTCGGGAAAGTCAGTCTAACGCCCAACGCGATTGAAAGTTTTCCCAAAGCGACGCACACGATACAGAGCGAATGCCGGATTATGTTCGATCGCCGCCTCTTGCCAGGGGACGATCCCGTGAAGGCGATTGAACAGATGAGGGACGCCATCGGCAAAATCGATCCCTTCGAAATTATCGTCGAGCCGCGTGACTTCATGTATCCAAGCGAAATCGGCAAGGACGCAGAGGTGGTCGAGGCGCTGGAGCAGGGGATACGGACGATGCTCGGTTACGAGCCGCGCTTTAGCTTTTCCACGGCGGCCAACGACACGGGGCTATTCAACTTTCGCGGCATCCAGGCGATCAACTACGGCGCCCGAGACATTCGCTTTCAGCATACCGACCACGATCTGGTCGCAGTGGATAACGTATTCAATGCGGCCAAGGTTTTTGCGTTTCTCGCGATACACAGATGATAACTCGTTCAAGCCGTTCAAATCGTTCAATACGTTCAAGTCGTCTCGAATTCATGCTCCGAGGGTTTCGAGAACCTCTTGTGCATTCAACGTCTTGAACGTCTTGAACGTTTTGAACGGAGGCTGTCTGCAGCCGATTGAACTCTTTTTTTTGAGATCCAGTAACGCCCCTGCATGGCGAGAATGCGTCAAGCCAGAGCGAGTTTTTCTTGCGTGGTCATAAGCGTCCTTGCGAAGAAATGTTTTCTGAAGCGTATGTAGGATGGCGCGGTTCTGTCAACGAGGCAACGCCGCCGAGAGGTGAGGCCGATCCCTGAGCGCCTCCCGAGGGCGGCGCTCAGGGCATGCTGGAGAGGGAGACTCGCGGAAGCGATTACTTTTTCAGTAACTGATTCATTTTCGCGATGATCTGGGCAGGCTGGCTGGTAACTTTTTTGGCCAGCTTTTCGAGATCTTCGGCGGTATTGGGATCCAACTCCAACTTCTTTTTGGTCGCGTCGGCGATGACCGTTTCATCCTTCAAGACCTTTTCAAATGCTTCGCGGATGATCTTGGTCTGCTCGGGAGGCGTCTTCGGCGGCAAAACATACGGCCGGCCAAATTCGCCGCTGGCGAGAACCAGAGTTGCCAGGCTGCGGCCCTCGGTCGGGGTCTTATACTTATCCATCAACTCGTAAATCGTCGGCGAGTCTTTTAGCCGCGCGTCGCGTTTGCTGCCGGTCTGCATTAAAACATTGACGAATTTTTTCTTGCGCCAGGTTATAAAGGGCTCGCGGGCGAAGAACGCGGTCAGCGTAAAGGAGCGGCAAACGACTTCACTTCGCTCCACCGCCATGTCGATATCTTGGCCCGACTGGTAGCCGAGGACGATTTCAAAATTGGTATTGATAACTTCATCGAGCAGCTTGGGAACGTAGTATGCGGTCGAGCTGGTGCCGGTGGCGCCGCACTTTGGCGGCGTTTTCGTCTTGACCACGTCATCGATGGTCTTAAAAGGGCTGTCGGCGCGCATGTAGAGCAAATGATTCGAGGTCACGGGGCTGCCGAGCCAGACAAATTTACTCCAGTCGAACTTCACCTCCGAGCGCCCGACGATTTGATCAAAATAAAGAGCCGGAAAGATCGCGCCGATGGTCAAGCCGTCCGGCTTGGCCACGTTGTAGACGAAATTCGCCGCGATCATGGAGCTGGCGCCGGCCATGTTCTGGACGATGATGTTGGGACTGCCGGGAATGTATTTGGGCAAGAACTGGGCGAAGAGCCGAGCGTAAAGATCGTAGACGTCGCCGGCTTTGGTGCCTGCGACGATCGTGATGGTTTTGCCTTGATAGTAGGGCGTTTGCGCTGACAGCGGCGCGGCGAGGGATATCGAGCCTAACAAAATAAATTTTCCAAGTAGTCGCTTATTCACGGTTGACCTCCACTTACTATCAGATCGGATTTAGCTCCAGTTGCCTGGGAAGTCAACACCGACAAGGGGATCTCTCGTTCAATACCCGCTTGCCACCTCGATCCAACGAATCAAGTTGTGTGGGTCTTGGAGCGCTCCCCAATCACGATCTCAATAGCTGAGCAATTTCTTCATGCTTGCGATGGTTTTTGGAGGTTGATCGATTACTTCCTTGGCCAGGGTATCCAACTCCTCCGCGCTGCTCGGGTCGATCTCGAGATGCTTAGCTTTGGCGTCAGCCACCGCCGTTTCATCTTGAATGACTTTGGCGAACGCTTCCCGGATGATTTTTACTTTGTCGGCGGGGGTATTGGGGGGCATGACGTAAGGCCGGCCGAATTCGCCGCCGGCGAGGATCAACTTTGCCAAGCGCCGGCCCGAATCATCGGCTTTGTATTTGTCCATGAACTCGTAGATAGTCGGTGTGTCTTTAATGCGCGCGTCTCGCTTTCGCCCCGTTTGGACCAATATGCGGACAAAGTTTTTCTTCATCCAGGTAAAAAACGGTTCCCGGGCAAAAAACGCCGTAATAGTGAAAGTACGGCAGACGACTTCGCTTCTTTCCACAGCGAGGTCGATGTCCGTGCCGGTTTTATAACCTAATATGACTTCGAAATTCGTCCCGATAGTTTCATCCAACAATTTTGGAATATAAAAAGCCGTCGACGTCGTCCCGGTAGCGCCGCATTTCGGCGGCGGCGAGGCTTTCACGATGTCGTCCAAGGTTTTGAAGCGGCTGTCGGCGCGCATATACATAAGATGTTCGGACTTAACCGGACTGCCGAGCCAGATAAATTTGCTCCAATCGTACTTCACCTCGGATCGCTTAATGAGCTGGTCGAAGTAGAGCGCCGGGAAAATCGCCCCGATCGTCAACCCGTCGGGTTTCGAAACATTGTACAGGTGATTGGCGGCGATCATCGAAGCCGCCCCCGCCATATTTTGGACAATTGTGTTCGGATTACCGGGGATATATCTGGGCAAATAGTGAGCAAACCAACGCGCATAGAGATCATACACGTTGCCCGCCCCCGAGCCGGCGAGAATTGTTATGGTCTTGCCTTTATAAAATGGGTCCTCGGCACGCCCTTGGGGCGCGGACAGACACGCAAGAGCGGCAAATGCCGCCAGGGAGATGAACTGTTTCTTCATGATCGACCTCCTTACGGCCGTTGCTTGTATTACTTGATCCCAAAACCACTTCGCCAATCCTGGGAAGCCTCTTGGGCTGAGGCGGCAACGCCAGAGCCAAGGCAAACAATCTGACAAGCGCCAGACCCTGTTGACCTCGTTAGAGCCTGCAGTTGCCCTTCATGGCAGCCCATTCGCGCTGCCGCCAGCCAAGAAAAGAGTGCAGAGGAAGACCCAAAAAGGGCCCATCCCATTCATATGCGCCTCCGATTAAATATTTGAGGTTCAAATGTTTCCGTGGAAAGGAAAAGCCGCAAAGCAATTTCTCCAAATTGCCATCTCCGAGGGATATCTGAATTGACTTGCGCTCCCTGGGAACCGGCGCTGTGGACTCAGTATCAGGCGTAGGCCGCGGGCCGTGACTTGCCGGTGTAGCGGGTGCGATAGGCGGTGCGGCCGATACGAAATGGTTTCGACTTCTTTCCCAGAAGGCGGCGATTCGAGAATTTGTGCGTCTTGAGCCGCAACAAGCCTGTTCGAAAATAGTTTGGGTTTATACCGAGGTGCTCCGTGATGTTTTTGAACGAGAACAACCAGTCGGTATCATCGGCCCCAAACCACGACTCGATTTCGCTAAAATGCTTCTGGGTTTCGGCATCCTTCTCATTACGGAACTGAACGAAATTATTCAAAGCTTCCTGCAACACGGCCAACATCAGCTTTTTCGCGCCCTCGTCGTAGTGTCGACGGTTGACTTGCTCGATGTAGGCAGGTTCCATGCGCGCTTCCAACAGTCGCATTGGTAAATTCTCAGTCATCGTGATCGTCCCTTCCCGTTGGATTTTCCCTCTAGATGAGCAACGCCGGTGCCAAGTGAATAATCTAATTGATTTCAATATGTTGCCTAATCTCGAAAACGCCGCGCAAGTTTTGTTTCGACAAGTCGTGCAGAAATTTCACACCTTGCCGAGGAGGCTGAATAAATAGCGGAAAAAAGTTTACACAACTGTTTAGCCATTCTAGTATGGTCAGGTTCAATGCACGCCAACCCGGCCACAAGAACTCGTTTTAAAGTTTCCGCCGCAAATAACCGTGCAGATCCTTCACACAGCCCGCGGTATACATATCTGGAATACCTTCTAAGCTATGCAGGGAAATAAACCGATTCCGGTTCCAGGCGATTGCGGAGCTCGTTGCCCAGAGTATTGATGGCGAGAATGGTGAGAAATATCGCCGCGGCCGGAAAGAAGATCATGTTGCTTCTCTTTCTCCGAGTCACATGGGATAATCATATATAGCGCGCGACAACGC
>DASWHT010000345.1:0-12705 GCA_036398075.1 Binatia bacterium
AGCAGCCGATCGCGGAAAGCCGCATCTTTTAAGAGGCGGGAAATACGCGCCATCGCCTTGAGATGATCCGCAGCGCCGTCCTCAGGGGCAATCAAGGCAAAAAACAAATGCGTAGGCGCGCCGTCGAGAGAGGCGAATTCAACGCCCGCCGTGCTGCGCGCGAAGACTGCGCGCACCCGGTCAACGTCGGCAAGCTTACCGTGGGGAATGGCCACACCCTCGCCGATGGCCGTTGTGCTAATCTTCTCCCGCTCCAGCAGGACTTCCAGCACGCGATCGCCCGCCGGCGCGCCGTCGGCCGCCGCGAACTTTTCCGCCAGCTCATTCAGAATGGCTCGTTTGTCGCTCCCCGCGAGATCGGGGATGATGCCCTCGGCGGTCAAAAAATCGGTGATCTTCACTGTTTGGGCATTCTCTTAAAGGGCTATCTGCGAAGAAAGGGCTGGCGCCGCTGCGAGGAGGGCAGAATGCCCATGGCCTCGCGGTACTTGGCCACGGTGCGCCGCGCGATTTCGATGGAACTGTCCGACAACACCGCCGCGATATGTTGGTCGCTGTAGGGCTTCTGCGGGTCTTCCGCGGTGATAATGCCGCGGATTTTCTCTTTGACGGTCTCGCTGGCGACATCTTCACCATTGCCGCCCCTGATGCCGCTTTGAAAAAAGAACTTGAGCTCGAAGAGCCCCTGCGGCGTGTACACGTATTTATTGGCCGTGGCCCGGCTGACCGTGGACTCATGCATGTGAATATCCTCGGCGATGTCCCGCAGCACCATCGGCCGTAACTGGCTGACCCCATGATCGAGAAATTCCCGTTGGAACTTGAAAATACTCTGGGTGACGCGGAAGAGGGTTTGCTGGCGTTGTTGAATGCTCTTGATGAGCCAGGTCGCGGCACGGACCTTTTCTTGGAGATACTGCCGGGCCTGTATCTCAGCCTCACCCTCTTGCCCCACCATACGCCGGTAGAGCGAGCTGACCCGCAGGCGCGGCACGCCTTCATCGTTCAGATAAATTACATAATCATCGCCGACTTTTTCGACGAAAACATCGGGCAAGACTGTACGAATTTCGTCCTGTTCGAATCCTCGTGAAGGCTTAGGCTCCAGGGAAGCGATAACATGGGCCGCGTCGGCGATCTCGTCGATACCCACGCCCAACTCGCGCGCCAGTTTTTCGTAGCGCTTGGATTCCAGGTGGCCCAAAAAATCGCTGGCGATCCGAGCCGCCAGACTATCGGCTAATCCCAAGCTTTCCAGTTGCGCCAGTAGACATTCGCGCAAATCCCGGGCCGCGACGCCAACGGGATCGAAAAAAAGAATTCTCTTGTGTACGGCTTCGGCGTCTTCCAGGGCGGCCTCGGTGGCGCTGCAAACGTCTTCCAAAGTCAACGCCAGATAGCCGTTGTCGTTGAGGTTGCCGATAATATAGAGGCCGACATTTTCTTCTTTTTCGGTGGCTTTGGACAACCTGAGTTGCCAGATCAAATGATCTTCCAGCGAAGTCTTTTTGGTCAGGCTATTTTCCCAAGACGGCGGCCCGTCGCCATCATCCGAATTGGCTTCAGCCGTTAACGAGCCGTGAATTGAGTTTGAGTGGCTATCGAGATATTCCTGCCAGTCGAGCGTGCCGATCTTGTCCACCCCGGACGGCTCCCGGTTCAAAACCGGCTCCTCAACCGGTTCCGAACCACCCGGCTGGGATTCCTGGGACCCCTGCTCAGCCGTTTCAATTTCGCTCACCGGAACTTCTTCGAGCGCGGGGTTCTCCTCCAATTCCGTCGTAACCATTTCTTGCAATTCGATTCGCGAAAGCTGCAACAACTTGATCGCCTGCTGCAATTGCGGCGTCATCACTAACTGTTGGGCAAGTTTCTGAACCTGACGAATTTCGAGAGCCATAGTTAAAACTTAAAACCTTCTCCCAAGTAAAATTTCCTCGCTTCGGGACTCGCGGCGATTTTTTCCGGGGTGCCCTCCTCGAGGATCGCGCCCTCGTTGACGATGTAGGCGCGATCGCAAATTCCCAGGGTCTCGCGCACGTTGTGATCGGTTATCAGTATACCGATACCGCTGGAAATCAACCGGCGCACGATCTTTTGGATCTCGCCGACGGCGATCGGATCGATACCGGTAAAGGGCTCGTCGAGTAAAACGAAAAACGGCGACAACACCAAGGCCCGGGCGATCTCCACCCGCCGCCGTTCTCCGCCGGAAAGAGTGTGGGCCTTATGCGTGGCAAGGTGCCCCACGCCGAGCATTTTCATGAGCGCGCCGGCGCGCTCACGCCGTTCCTCCATGGTCAAATCTAGTGTTTGCAGGATCGCGTAAAGATTGTCCTGCACGGTCAGCCGCCGGAATACGGAGGATTCCTGCGGCAAATAACTGATGCCCGAGCGAGCCCGCTTATAAATTGGCATCTCCGTTAAATCTTCGTTATTGAGCAACACTTTTCCCTCGTCCGGCTGCACCAAACCCACCATCATGTGAAACGTGGTAGTTTTACCGGCGCCGTTGGGACCCAATAAGCCTACGACTTCGCCGCCCCGGACTTCTAAGTTAATGCCGTCCACGACGCGACGGCGGCTGTATGATTTCGCGACTCCCACCGCCTGAAGAATGCTCATTTTTGCTGGCTCGCGGGGGAATCTCCTTTTTCCTGTTTTTGCAGCTCCTCTGGAAAAATCGTCGCTTGGACTCTGATCTTCCCATCGCCTTCGGCGACAGCGCGGTCCTGTTCCATGAAGTAGATCACGCGCGTACCGCTCACCTGGTTGTTGCCCTGGCGCATGACTGGATTGCCGGTTAGCGTCACGGTCTTCGCCTTTTCGTCGAACACGGCTTTCTCACCGGTGGCCACGCGGTCGCCCTGCGTCGTGTTGACCTTGCCTTCGGCGACAATCTGACTCATGCGCTTCATCTCAGGGTCGTAATGGGCGATCAGCGTCTCGCTCCGCATCGTCATATCAGCCTGCACCATTACCACCCGCCCTTTGTAGGTGATGGTATTTTTCACTTGATCGACCTCCATCCAATCCGACGTGATGTAGATGGGATCCTTCTTGTTCAGTTCGAAACCGCCGCCGCTGGATTTTTTCTTTGATTCCTCTTTCGCCGGGGCGGCCGCATGAGCCGATAGTGTTGCGATGATCAGCGCCATGAGGACGATGAAAAATCCTATTCTGAACCAAGTACGCTCCATTTACCCCCCGCTCACCGCCATTACCTTGGGTTCTTGCTTCTTTTTTTCCATTTTGTCGGGCTCGATCTTAGTTTTGACATTGTTAAGCAAGCGTATGATCTTGCTGTCCAGTTCGACCTCCATGCTCGATCCCTCCATTTCAAAACCCCCGCCGATAAGAGTCGTTCGCTTCGGCAATAAAATTCGCTGCTGCCCCGGCAGATATATGGCTTCAGCGGATTTCAGGACGTAGTTTTGATAATTCACCTGGATGCCGCCTTCAATCTGCAGCTTTTCCAGCTCCTTCTCGCCCAGGAACATCCTGGCGACTTCGCCCGAGGTTTCCGCAACCTCGCCGTTGCGGTCGTAATAAAGGAATCGTGGCTTCTTGATCACCGCTTCTTTCTGGTCTTTGTAATAATCGGCCTCCTCACCCATAACCTCCCAGACCTTGCGGCCATTTTCCACCTTAGCGCGCCGAAAATCTTTGACGTGGAGAGCCGATTCCGGCAGATAATTCAGCGCATTAATTGGATTTTTCTTGATTTCTCGCTGCGCCTGGGAGACTGTTTCAACGACCTTGTACGCCACCCCTCCCAGGGAGAGAAATACGGCCAGCAGCAGGATTAGCCTTCTGGTTTTACGCATGCCAAATCTCGTGACGACGTGAAAGCGTAACACGCTTGGAAAACGCTGTAAAGCAGAAGGCACGGAACTTGCTTTCACCCTCCTCAAAGGCTGGATTTCATAACTACTCTTTACAAAATCTACCGGGATAAGGATTCCTTGATTAACTTTCTCCACCCCCCGGTGGCCCGTAACAGCAATTCAACGACTTCTCGGACGGCGCCGCGCCCCCCATCAACCTGTGTCACGTAATCCACGTCCGGTTTAAGTGCCGCCCATGAGTCCCTAACAGTGATCGCGAGGCCGGCGCGCCGCAGCACTGGGAGATCGCTGATATCATCTCCGACATAAGCAATCTGGCTGTCTTCAAGGCCGGTTTTCCGTTTGATCTCTTCATAGACATCAACCTTGTCACCCGCGCCTTGATAGACGATCTTCACCCCAAGTTCGCGCGCCCGGTAGCGCACCACGTTGGAGGAGCGCCCGGTGATCATGCCGACCCGTACTCCAGCGCGTTGCAGCAGCGTGATGCCCTGGCCGTCACGCACGTCGAAGCGTTTGATCTCAACGCCGCGGTCATCGAGGTATATGCCGCCGTCGGTGAGTACTCCATCGACGTCGAGCAAGAGAAGTTTGATCTTCCTCGCCTTGTCTTGAACGGACAGCGAAACGCGTTTCACCGTGCTTAGACCACACCAGCTTTGATAATGTCGTGGAGATGAATGACGCCGATGGGTTTTTTGCTTTGCTGGTCCAGAATAAAGAGCGAGGTGATCGGGAACTGTTCCATCACGGCCACCGCTTCGGCGGCAAGCATCTCCGCGGCGATGGCCTTCGGACCGCGGGTCATTAGCTCTGCCGCTTTAAGGCCGAAGATGTCGCCTTTTTTTTCCAGGCCCCGTCTGAGATCGCCGTCGGTGATAACGCCCACGAGGCGGCCTTCGCCGTCCACCACACCGGTAACGCCCAGGCGCTTGGAGGTGATCTCAAACAGCGCCTCTTTCATCGGCGTTTCTTCCCGCACCAAAGGAATTTCATCGCCCATTTTCATCAAATCTTTGACTTTGAGTATGAGCTTACGGCCCAGAATGCCGCCGGGGTGACGCAGGGCAAAATCCTGCTCCCTGAATTCCTTTTTTTCCAGCAGCACCACCGCAAGAGCGTCGCCCATCGCCAATGCCGCCGTGGTGCTCGCCGTCGGCGCCAATCCCAGGGGGCAAGCTTCCTCCCTGACGCCGACATCCAGAACAACGTCACCCGCTTTGGCCAAGGCGGAATCGAGCTTTCCGGTCATCACAATCAGCTTCAGGCCGTTGAACTTGATATGGGGCAGGAGTTTTAGAATCTCTTCCGTCTCGCCGCTATTGGAGACCGCGACAATCACGTCACCCCTCATGACCATGCCGAGATCTCCGTGCATCCCCTCGCCGGCATGTAAAAAGAACGAGGGAGTGCCGGTGCTCGCCAGCGTTGCGGCGATCTTGCGGCAGATAATACCGGACTTCCCCATGCCGGTGATGACAACTTTCCCCCGGCAGTCGTAGAGTAACTCGACGGCGCGAAGAAAACTGTCATCGAGGCGCGCGCCGAGCGCGTCGATGCCCCTGGCCTCGATCTTCAGCACCTCTTTAGCGCGTCGGAGTATGTCTAGCTTGCTCACGAGACGGTTTGCTCTTTGGCAATGGCATCGATTTCTTTTACGACGCGAAGCAGAGCTTCAAACTCCGCTAGCGGCAGGGAGTTCGGCCCATCGCTCAGCGCCCGGTCCGGGTCTTCGTGGACTTCCATGAACAGCGCATCGATCCCGACGGCAACTCCCGCCCGCGCCAGATGCGCAATGAACTTGCGCTCACCGCCGGAGGCGTGGCCCAACCCCCCCGGTAGTTGCAAACTATGGGTTGCGTCAAACACCACCGGATAACCCAGCTCGCCCATGACCACCAATGAACGCATATCGGAGACCAGGTTATTGTATCCGAATGACACGCCGCGCTCGGTCAGCAAAATCTGGTCGTTGCCAGTGGAAAGAATTTTTTGCGCGATATTCACCATGTCCCAGGGCGCGAGAAACTGTCCCTTCTTGACGTTAACCACTTTACCGGATTCAGCCACGGCGATGACAAAGTCGGTTTGCCGGCATAAAAACGCCGGGATTTGCAAAATATCGATAACTTCTTTGGCCGGCCCGACTTGTTCCTTTTCGTGCACATCGCTTAAGATTGCTACGCCGACTTTGCTTTTGACCTCGGCGAGGATCTCCAACCCTTTTGCCAAGCCGGGGCCGCGATAAGATGTTACCGAGGAGCGGTTGGCCTTGTCGTAGGACGATTTGAAAATAAACGGCACGCCCACCCGGTCGGCCGCTTCTTTGAGGCGCGCCGCATGCTCCAGCGCCGAGTCTCGGCTCTCGATCACACAGGGGCCGGCGATAACGGCGAGGGGCCGTCCGGCGCCGACTTCGACGGCGCCGATCTTGATCAATTTAGAACGCATCGGGGAGCAAACCGATCACGCATCAAGTGCGAACAACTTTCATCCGTGGCACTTCGCGAACCGCCTTGCGGTACCGCGATGCCGCCTCGATGAAACCCCGGAAAAGCGGGTGGCTGTCCATCGGCCGCGATTTGAACTCAGGATGAAACTGGCAGCCGAGAAACCACGGGTGGCCCTTGAGCTCGATGATCTCGACCAAATTACTGTCCGGCGAAAGACCGCTCAAGACCATTCCTTTCGCGCCAAACTCAGCGCGATAGCTATTGTTGAACTCATAGCGATGACGGTGGCGTTCTGAGATTCTCTCCCGGCCGTACAGCTGTGCCGCGACGGTGTCGTTTTGGAGCACGCAAGGGTAAGCGCCTAAGCGCATCGTGCCCCCTTTGCTTTCGATCGCTTTTTGCTCCTCCATGAGATGGATCACAGGATGGGGCGTCTGCAGATCGAACTCAGTCGAGTTGGCGCGTTCCAGGCCACAGACGTTCCGCGCGAACTCAACCACCGCCATCTGCATGCCAAGACAAATGCCAAAAAACGGAATGCCTTTTTCGCGCGCGTAGCGGATCGCCGCGATTTTTCCCTCGCTGCCGCGGTCACCGAAACCTCCGGGGATGAGAATCCCATCGACGTTTTTGAGCACGATATCGGCGGCCTCCTGTTCTAGCTGCTCCGCTTCGATACAGTCGAGCTCGACTTTAGCCTCGTTGGCGATGCCGCCGTGGACCAGTGCTTCTAACAGACTTTTGTAGGATTCTTTTAGACTCATGTATTTGCCGACGATGGCGATGCGCACCGAATCCTTCGGGTTCTTGAGAACATCGACGACCTTCTGCCACTTTTCAAGGTGTGGCGCGCCGGTCCAGATATTGAGTTTTTCAACGACCCGCTCATCGAGGCCTTCTTCATGAAAGACCAGCGGCACTTCATATATCCACTCGACGTCTTTCGCGGTGATAACCGCGTTTTCCGCGACATTACAAAAATGAGCGATTTTCGTTTTGATTTTTTTATCGAGGAAGCGATCCGTGCGGCAAAGAAGAATATCGGGCTGTATGCCTAAACCGGTGAGTTCCTTGACACTATGCTGCGTCGGTTTAGTCTTCAGTTCGCCGCCTCCGGTTATAAAAGGAACAAGAGTTAGATGAACATAGAGGACGTTTTCCCGGCCTAAATCCCACGCAACTTGGCGCACTGCTTCCAAAAACGGCAACCCTTCAATATCGCCGACTGTGCCGCCGACTTCGCCGATGGCAATGTCATAACCTTCCGCGGCGGCAAAGATTCGCCGTTTGATCTCATCCGTAATATGCGGAATGACCTGAACCGTGCCGCCCAGATAGTCGCCGCGTCGCTCTTTAGAGATGACCGTCTCGTAAACCTGGCCAGTGGTACAGTTGTTCTCGCGTCCCATCGCCGTCGAGGTGAATCGTTCGTAATGGCCGAGGTCGAGATCGGTCTCCGCGCCGTCGTCGGTGACAAACACTTCACCATGCTGGAACGGGCTCATGGTGCCGGGGTCAACGTTGATATAAGGGTCCATTTTCAGCATCGTAACTTTGAGGCCCCGGCTTTCCAGCAGCGCCCCGATGGAGGCGGCTGCCAACCCTTTGCCCAAGGACGACACCACGCCGCCGGTCACAAAAATATATTTAGTTTTTACCCCTGCCATGGCTTCCTTTCAGTCCCTTTAGGTAACGTTGCGCACGGTCTAGATCCGCCGGCGTGTCGACTTCCACCGAGCTGTCATCGACGTCAGCGACAAAGACGCGATAACCATGGTGAAGCGCGCGCAGCTGTTCCAAACTCTCCGTTTGCTCCAAGACCGTGGGACGAAGACGGGCAAACTTCAAAAGAAAATCCCTGCGGTAAACATAAAGACCAAGATGGCGGAATCCCCAGACTTTCTTGTTGCCCCCACGCGCCGAAGCTGGCGCGATGGCATTTCTGGGATAGGGAATCGGCGCCCGCGAAAAATAGATGGCAAAGCCGTCGGCGTCCTTGATGACCTTGACGATGTTTGGGTCGCGCCACTCTTCCTCGTCGTAGATCGGCGAGCAAACCGTGCCCATCGGAATCGAGCCGGCGCGGCGCAGCGGCCGTACGGCCCGAGAAATCGTCTCAGATTTGATGAACGGTAAATCCCCCTGCACGTTCACCAGCCAATCCGCTTTGAGTTTCCGCGCCACTTCAGCTAACCGGTCGGTCCCGCTTCTGTGCCGTTTCGACGTCATTACCACTTCGCCGCCGAATTCACGCACCGCGCCTTCGACGCGCCGGTCATCGGTCGCCACGATGACGCGATCCAGCACCCGCGCCTTGGTGGCGCTTTCGTACACATGCTGAATCATCGGCTTATCGCCGATCATGGCTAGCGGCTTTCCCGGCAGACGGGTCGAAGCATAGCGCGCCGGGATAATCGCCACAACGCTCATGGATTCACTGCGGCAAGGCTGCGCGGGCAACGAGATGAGAGAGCAAATTCGCGTTCTCGTCTGCAAAAACAAAAAAACCGCAATGGCTCTGCGGGAAAGCGCATCACGGAATTTGATAATACGCTCGCGCTGAAACGGTGTCAACGAAGTTTTGCGGCCGATTTTTCGCTCTGGTGCCGGCTTGACTTTCCGCCCGAGCTCTATGATACGAATGAAGCTGTTTCGCTTGGAGGAATTGGCGCATGGCGGAGCTGACTAAAATCGACGCGGGCTTCGCCACCATCGGGCAAGGGGCCGGGCCGATGATGGTGACCTGGAAAGCCGGTTTGTTTCACAAGCATGGCCTCGACATCGATCGCCCGCGTATCATGGGCGGCGCCAAGGGTATCGTGCGCGGTCTCATGTCCGGAGAAATTCAGTTCGGCAACATGGCGGCGCCGGCGCCATTGCGCGCAAACCTGAAGGGCGAAGCGGACGTCATTTTTCTCACTGGCGGCATTAACCAGCAGTTCATTCTGGGCCGGCCCGGCATTAACGAACGGGCGGAATTGGCCGGGAAGAAAATCGGCTTTGTCGGCGACGGCGGGATCAACGATGTTTTGGTAAAGTTCGTCATCGACAAGCTGGAGGCGTCAGGCGTCAAAGGACTCAAGCCAGAGCCCATGGCCGCCGGCAGCGCAAGAGAACTCGAATCCCTCTTGAGCGGCCATGTGGACGCCGTCGTCGGCACGCCGCCGGAATGCGTCGATCTGGCGCGCAAAGGCTGCAAGTATCTCATCGATTTCTCCGAATACGGCTTTAACTACGCCCTTGGCGGCATCGCCGCGCGCCGCGATTACGTGGCGCGAAATCCCGAGATCACGCGAAAATTTGTCAAAGCTTACGTCGAAGGCATGCACCGCTACCGCGCCGACCGGGAATTTACCATTGGCGTTCAAGCGGAATATAGCGGCATCGCCGACCGGACCATCGCCGAAGCAACCTATGATCTCACGCGGCCCGGCATGCCGCGGGTTCCCTATCCCGTGGTCACCGCCCTACAAACGCTCATTGATTTTATGGCTAAGGACCTGCCCGAGGCAAAGAATGCCGACGCTGCCGGCTTTATCGACGAGCGCTACCTGCGCGAACTGGACGAGAGCGGCTTTATCGATTCACTCGGCGCTTGAACATCGAACTTCGTGCGGTCTCGAAAACACCAACCCGAAACTAATCATGTCAAAGGAGTAACACAGTGAAGATCATGTTTTTGAATCATTCCTTCCAGCGCCATTCGGCCGAATTGGAAGTCCATATCAGGAAGCTGCTGAAGAGCTACGCTTCGCCCGGTACTGAGTTCGAGCTCGCCTATCCTGAAGACCTCGGCGGCGGCGAGGTGCTGAGTTTACTGGAAGAACGTAAAGCACTATCGGGCCTGCATCACATTCTCGAAACCCCCGCCCTGGTCAAAAAAGCCATCGAAGCCGAACAAAAGGGCTTCGACGCAGTGATCCAGAGTAATACCTTCGATCCCGGCGTCGAAGCCAGCCGGTTGGCCGTGCGCATCCCGGTTATTGGCGTGCTGCGCGCGTCGCTCCATTTCGCCGCCACTATTTGCGACCGCTTCGGACTCATCGTGCCGCTGGAAACCCACATGCCGCACACCCAGCGACTGGTGCAGACTTACGGCATGACGCCGTTCGTGTGCGGCATCCGAACCGTCGGCCTTTACGACACCGGTGATTTATCCGGCTATCATGATGTCGTCATCGAGCGCACCCTGGCAATCGGCAAGGAACTGGTCGAGCAAGGCGCCCAGGCATTGATTCCCCTGGGCGGAAAGATTTATCCATACGTGGTCACGCCGGAAGAGTTGGAGCCGCATCTCGGCGTGCCGGTGATCAATACCAAAGCGGTGGGCGTGAGCTACGCCGAGCTGATGGCCCGTTCAAAAATCAGCCACAGCATTAAAGCGTATCCATGTCCGACCGGTTTGACCCCGGAGGCCGTATCGCAACGCGCCAAGTGACAGGCCAAAGGCCTGTCATCCCGAGCGAATGCGAGGGATCTCGGCAAGATTTCTCTCGGAGTTTATCCTGAGTCCCTCGAAGGGTTCGAAATGACAGTGCTCTTCCTTTGCGCTGTTTGCGGTTAAATGTTTTTTTGGTTGCGGATTCGCCACGCCAGGATCTTTGTGGATAAAGAAATTTAATCGAGGTTCACGCCATGATCATCGACGCCGACGGACACTGGTTTGAAACCGAAGAGGTATTTAACAAATACATGGAGCCGCATCTCCGCAACTATCGTCCAAGGCTGCTGAGCGACGAGCAGGGATATAATTTCTGGGTGGTTGACGGCCAGACAGCCTACAAGCGGCCATCGATCAAAGGCGCCGGCGCGCCCGGCACCGCGGCCCCTCCGGGGAAAGCGATTCAGTCCGCGCGCCGCGCCTCGCCGGGCAGCCAAACGCTAACGAGTCTAAAAGAGCGGCTCGACGATCTCGACAATGAGGCCATCGACATGCAGTTTCTCTATCCGAGCTTTCTTCTCCATGTGAACGCGTGGCCCGATGGCATTCTCGCCAACGGCGTATGCCGAGCTTATAACACATGGCTCGCGGAAGTTTGCAGCCAGGCGCCCGACCGGTTCAAAGGCGTGGGTGTTGTTTCGTTGCAGGACGCCAAAGGCGCGGCCAAAGAACTTGCGCGCCTAGGCGAACTTGGCATGACCGGCGTGATGATCAACGGCACGGCCGGGGCCAAACGACTGGATCATCCCGACCATGAACCATTTTTTGCCGAAGCGGACCGATTGAGGGTGCCGATTGCCGTTCATTTCAGCCTTCAGTTTCCCGTGGTCGACAGCCTGTTCGAACATCATTTTCCCAACCGCGTGCTCGCGGGCATCTTACCGATTATGGCCGGGCTTACCAGCGTTCTGTGCTCGGGATTGCTGGACCGTTACAAGAATCTCAAGTTCGCCTTTCTCGAAGGCGGCATCAGTTGGGTCCCCGCCCATGTGGAAAGAATGGACGACCATTTCGAGAATCCGCGCTACGGCGCCAAGGATTTGATCAGCCACCCTCCTAGTGATTATTTAAACTCAGGGCGGATCTTCTTTGGCTGCGAAGGTAACGAGTCTTTTCTTGGCCGCGTCGTCGAGGAAGTGGGCGAGGATTTATTCATGTACTCGTCCGACTATCCCCACGCCGACCGCACCGAAGGGACCGCCAAATTGCTCAGGGACCGAACCGATATGGCGCCCGCACGGCGAAAAAAGCTTCTAGAAGACAACGCCAGACGCTTTTATGGCCTATGAAACCGGCCGGGTAAGAAATTCTGCAAAATTTGAATTTTTCGTAAAATTAAATACTTACGATTTCGAGACGCATAGGGTTATCGGTGGCAGAGAGGCTTTAATTTGTTTTGAAGCATTTTCAATATCGCACGTCTAAGGCAAGAAAGGAGGTGATACTGTGAAAAGCACGCTTAAGATGATCGTCCTAGCTTTGACTGTGCTTGCCTTTGGTGGCATGAGCTTCGCGGCTGAAAAGGGCACGGAGAAGAAAGCCGAAAAGGCCACGGAAAAAGCAGAGGCCAAGGGTATGGAGAAAGCCGACGCAAAGAAGGAAGAAAAGGGCAAGGCCAAGAAGGCCACCAAGAAATCGGCTGAAAAGTCCGAGAAGAAGGAAGAAGGCAAACCAGCCAAGTAAGCTACTGCCTCCTAAACTTTTATGACAGAGGGGAAACCGGTCGACCGGTTTCCCCTCTGTCCTTTTGTGACTCCGCCGTTCCTACCCAGCGCCCTCCTACTTGCTGGCGCGCGCGGGGGGAGCTTTGCTTGCTTTCCCTACCCCAGTTGATAATATTCTGTACATCAGGCATCGGTATTGAGCGCTGATCGCGCTCTTAAAGGAGGAGTGGAGATGGACCTGCCGAAATGCCAAAAGTGCAACAATGGGATTCTCATCCCATTGTCCGATTACGGGCAGG
>DASWHT010000346.1:0-9174 GCA_036398075.1 Binatia bacterium
GCCTGTCAAACTGAACAACCCGGCAGCAAGCTGCGGGGTATCGAGAATCAAGGCACTTCAAGAGCCGAAATCGTAGGGTGGGTAGAGGCGCACAGCGCCGAAACCCACCGCCGATAACGATGGGTTTCGCTTAAGGCTCAACCCATTCTACAGCACTGAACAACCTCGTCCGGAAGGCAACGATTTCCAACAATCGGTGATTGACAGCCGGCAGGAGATTTCCCCTCTCCACCACGTCTTCGTGGGGGAGAGGGTTAGGGTGAGGGGGCGTATGAGTCCGGACCCTCACCCCTGCCCTCTCCCGCACGCGGGAGAGGGAGCTAATATCTGATTACGCGCACGGATTCGAATAATGACAGTCGCGAAGCGAGGACCAGCAAGTTGCTGAAATCGCTGTAGCAGGCTGCGCAAAAAGATCTCAGACGTAAGAACCTGATTTGTTCAACGACTGGAACTGCTGGAACGTTTTGCCTTCGATAAACTCAGGCCCTGAGCATGTCGAAGGGAACGATTGAAACCGGTCGCGCTAGCGACCGTTACCTGCCCCGCTGGTTCCCGTACAGATCGATGTGCAGCCGCGGCGTGTAGCCGTAGCCGTAGTTCTTGCAGGCTTCCACGATCCATTGCGCCTTCGAGTGAATCTGCCGCGCGGTCTTTCCTTGCGCCATGATTAGCACTTTACTTGGATCGACGTGATTCAGTTGGGCGAGAACGTCGCGCAGCTCATCGAAGTCTGCCGGTTGATCGACGACAAACTTCAACTGGCAGTCATAGCGGTCGAGAAAATTCTGCATCACGGGGAAATTAAGCCGCCGCGCTTCGTGCATCTTGGCGAACTGTCCATTGGCTTTTTTCCACGGCGTGGAGTTGGCGAGCTTCGGGCTCATCGACAACAGGTCGCAGGCCACCGGTTTGAAAATCGTCGCCGCCGTTTCGATGGTAATATGGGCGCCGGTCTCTTTAAGGGCTTGCGTTAGTTCTGCCATTTCCGGAGCCAAAAATGGCTCCCCGCCGGTGACGACAACGAAACGGCCCGGATACTTGCCGACTTCGCAAAGTATCTTATCAATGCGCCAATTCCGACCTTCTGGTTTCCACGATGTGTACGGCGTGTCGCACCATACGCAACGCAGGTTGCACCCCGAAGTACGAATAAACACCGACGGGGTGCCAATCAACCGCCCTTCGCCTTGTAGGGAATAGAAGATTTCCGCGATGCGCATAAACGAAGAGTAGCAAAGACGCGACGCGCGCGGAAGCGCGACGCGCGGGACGCCATGGGCGCCCAGTTCAAGGTTCAAAAGTTCAAGGTTCAAGGTACCGGATTAGGAGTTGTGAAGCATAAGAGTGGAACTTTGAACATTGAACTTTGAACCTTGAACAGGCTAAGCACCTTGAACCGCGCCGAAGGCGCCGCCTTGAACCGCGTTCTTTGAACGTGGTAAACGTTAAAGGTTGGCGCCTTTGAAGTATTGGGGTGATACTGATCACCGTTAATCTTGGAGGCCGATGGCCGTGGACAGACAAGCGCTTTTGGAAGAAGAACGCAAGCTGCGCCGGCTCAGCCGGGCGATGGACGTAGCGGCCGTTTTGCTGCGGCAAGTGGACCTTACCCTCGACGAAGCCCAGGACGTTGTGGAGCACGCCAAACAAACGGCGCTGAAACTCTTTCCGGATAAAGAAGCAACCTTCGATTTGATCTACGGCTCGCGTTTCCGCCGCATTCTGGTGGAAAAGTATCGCCTGCAATAGAGCGAATGAACATGAGCCAGGGCTGGATACAGATACGCGGCGCCAAGCAGAATAATCTCAAAAACCTCGACCTGCAGATTCCGCTGAACGCCCTTACGGTTATCACCGGCGTCAGCGGCTCTGGGAAATCCACCCTCGCCTTCGACATCCTCTATGCCGAAGGGCAACGGCGCTACGTCGAAAGCTTCTCCGCCTACGCGCGCCAGTTTCTCGACCGCATGGACAAGCCGGACGTGGAAAGCATCGAGAGCATTCCGCCCACCATCGCCATCGATCAAAGCCGCGCGGTGCGCACCTCGCGCTCCACCGTCGGCACCATGACCGAGCTGCACGATCACTTCAAATTGCTTTTCGCAAAAATCGCCGTGCTCCACTGCCGCGGCTGCGAGCGGATCGTCGAACGCGATTCGGCGCAGTCGGTGCTTGCCAAGCTCGGCGCTCTCGCGGAGGGCGCGCCGGTGATTCTGACTTTTCCGTTGGCGGCGCCGGCGGCGGTCACCTGGGAGGAAATGCGCAACGGGCTCAGCCAAGCGGGGTTTCACCGCCTGCTGGAAGGCCAAAACATTCGCGAACTCGATGAGATCAAGGAAGCACCGCGGCGCCAACAAGGGTTGGAAATCATCGCGGACCGCTTCGCCTTCCGGGCGGAGAATAAAAAAAGAATCCTGGATTCCCTCGAGCAGGCGTTTCACTACGGCAAAGGCCGGTTGAGTCTCCATCTGCCGCAGGAAAATTGGCGGCGCGAGCCCTTCAGCAACCATCTCCACTGCCCCCACTGCGATATATCGTACCGCGATCCGGCGCCCAACCTGTTTTCTTTCAACAGTCCGTTGGGCGCCTGCGAAACCTGCCGCGGTTTTGGCCGCGTGATCGACATCGATCTCGATCTGGTCATTCCCGACCACGGCAAATCACTCAGCGAGGGCGCCATCAAGCCCTGGATCAACCGCAAGCGCAGAATGCGGCGCTTACTCGATTTCTGCGAGCGCAAAAAAATCTCAACGACAAAACCGTGGGGCGAACTGGCTGTGAAACAGCAGCGGCTCGTCATCGACGGCGACGGCGAGTACCGGGGCATCCGCGGCTGGTTTCGCCGCCTGGAGCGGCGCAGTTACCGCATGCACGTCCGGGTGATGCTGGCGCGCTACCGCGCCTATCTCATCTGCCCCGATTGTCAGGGGAGCCGGCTGAAGCCCGACGCGCTGCATTACAGAATCGACGGCAAAGACATCGCCCAGATCAACGCCATGAGCGTGGGCGAAGCGCAGCGTTTTTTCGTCGAGCTCAAACCCCAAGGCGCCCTCGACCAGGTCGCGCGCTTGATCCTCGACGAGATCCGCCGGCGGCTCGGATATCTCGCCGGCGTGGGCCTCGAATATCTGACCCTTGACCGCCAGTCACGGACACTTTCCGGTGGTGAGCTGGAACGGGTCGATCTCACTACGGCCATCGGTTCGTCGCTCGTCAATACGCTCTACGTGCTCGACGAGCCGTCCATCGGTCTGCATCCGCGTGACAGCCGCCGGCTCGTCGAGATTCTGCACCGCCTCAAAGCCAACCAGAACACCGTCGTCGTGGTCGAGCATGATCCGGAGATCATCAAGGAGTGCGACCACATCATCGATCTCGGCCCGCGCGCCGGGGAGCAGGGCGGCGAGGTGATGTTCGCGGGATCTTATGAGGCTTTGCTCAAAGACAAGAACTCGCTTACCGCGGCCTATTTGAGCCGGCGCAAAACGATTCCGTTTCCATCGCGCAACCGCAAGCCGCTGCTCCAACGAGCGATCAAAATTTCCAGCGCCAGCGCCAACAATCTCAAAAGCATCGACGTGGAAATTCCGCTCGGGGTCTTCGTCTGCATTACCGGCGTCTCCGGCTCGGGAAAATCGAGTCTGGTGGACGAAGTGCTTTACCGCAATCTGAAAAAGCTCAAAGAAGCGCGGGTCGCCAACGTCGTTGACTGCGCTCAGATCGATGGCGCGGACAAGATTTCCGAGGTGGTCCTGGTGGACCAATCCCCCGTCGGCACCACGCCGCGCTCCAATCCCGCGACCTACATGAAAGCCTTCGACGGCATTCGCCGCCTGTTCGCCGCCGCCGATCTCTCGCGCCTGCGCGGCTACACGCCGTCGACTTTTTCGTTCAACGTGGAAGGCGGCCGCTGCGAGACCTGCCGCGGCGAAGGCTATGAAAAAGTCGAGATGCAGTTTCTCGCGGACGTTTACACTTCATGCCCCGAGTGCCACGGCAGCCGTTACCGGGAAGAAATCATGGAAGTCACGTATCGCGGCAATAACATCCGCGGAGTGCTCGACCTCACGGTGAACGAAGCTCTGGAATTCTTCAAAGACACGGCGGAAATCAAAAACGGCCTCTACCCGCTCAAAGCCGTCGGCCTTGAATATGTCCGGCTCGGCCAGCCCCTGACAACCCTTTCCGGCGGCGAGTCGCAGCGCCTCAAACTGGCGGCGCATATGGCCAGAGCCAAGAAGACCGGCACGCTGTTTATCTTCGATGAGCCGACGACGGGTTTGCATTTTCACGACATCGAGCGGCTGCTCTGGGCCTTTAATGAATTGATCGACCAGGGCCATTCGGTGGTCGTCATCGAGCACAACATGGAAGTGGTCAAGTGCGCCGATCACATCATCGACCTCGGGCCCGAAGGCGGAGACGCGGGCGGTTACGTCGTCGCCACCGGCACCCCGGAGCAGATCGCCGGCGTGGAAAATTCGCACACCGGAATTTACCTTAAACCCTATCTTTCGACCGAGGCGTCCTCGCCATTCACGCCGGTGTTGGAAAACCGCTCAAAAGTTCAAGAGTTCAAGAGTTCAATCGACAGCGACAACGCCATCACCATCGTCGGCGCCAGGGAGCATAATCTCAAAAACATCAGCCTCAAGATTCCGCGCGACCGTTTCGTCGTCATCACCGGCTTGAGCGGTTCGGGAAAATCGTCCCTCGCCTTCGACATCATTTACGCCGAAGGGCAGCGGCGCTACATCGACAGCCTTTCCGCCTACGCGCGCCAGTTTCTCGAAGTGATGGCGCGCCCCAACGTGGACCTGCTCGCGGGCATACCGCCCACCGTCGCCATCGAACAGCGGCTCAGCCAGGGCGGCAAGAAGTCCACCGTGGCGACGGTTACGGAGATTTATCATTATCTGAGGTTGCTTTATGCCAAGATCGGCAAGCAGCACTGCGTCAAGTGCGGGCGGCAGATTCATTCCCTGAGCCGCAGCCAGATCCTCGACCGCATCGGTCGCGGCTTCCGTGGCAAAGACGTCGTGGTGCTGAGCCCCATCGTGCGCGGCCGCAAAGGCTTTCACAAGGAAGTCATCACCGGCGCGCGCCGCCTCGGCTACCGCCAAGCGCGCATCGACGGAAAACTGCTGGAGCTTAGAGCGCCGGAGCTGGCCAACGGCCTGGAGCGCTTTAAAGAACATGATATCGACATCGTCGTGGGCAAAGGCAAGGCCAGCACCCGCGAGGTGGAAGCGATGATCGATCAGGGACTCCGCCTCGGCAACGGTGTTATCCATTTAATCACCGAGCGCGGCGAGCAGATTTTTAACCAGCGGCTTTTTTGTCTGCGCTGCGGCATCGGCTATGAGCCCCTCGACCCGCGCCTTTTCTCTTTCAACAGCCGCCAGGGCGCCTGCGCGCCGTGCGCCGGCATGGGCTTCAAGTGGGATTTCGACCGCGAGCTGCTCTTCCCCGACGCAAAAAAAACCCTGGCCGACTCCCTTGCCACGCTCGCTGGCCTCTTCTCCGGCAATGCCGCCCATCTGCGCCGCGCCGTCGAGCGCTTGGGCCAAGAATTGAAAGCAACGCGCGGCATCGACAGCGCCAAACCCTGGGGACGTCTGGCCAAGAAAACCCAAGAAGAAATTCTTTTCGGCGGCAGCGGTCGCGCGGCGTTTGGCGGCATCATCCCGCGCCTGCGCGAGCTGTGGGGCGACGGCGAAGAGGAGGCCAACCAAGAGCTCGGCGAACTGTTGGCGGAATCGGCGTGCGGCGCCTGCGGCGGCCGGCGGTTAAACGGCCGGGCGCAAGCGGTGCGCGTGAACGGCAAAGCGATCTGGCAGGTGGCGGCTTTTTCCGTGGAAGAGGCCAAGGAATACTTTGACCACTTGAAAATCACCCATGAAAAAAACGGCAACGCCGAGCGCGACCGCGCCGTCGCCGATAAGATTTTGCGGGAAATTCAGCAGCGCTTGAATTTCCTCGGCGAAGTCGGCCTGCCCTATTTAACCCTGGACCGGCGCGCCGACACGCTCTCCGGCGGCGAGGCGCAACGTATTCGATTGGCCGCCCAATTGGGATCGAACTTGCGCGGCGTGTGCTACATCCTCGACGAGCCCACCATCGGACTGCACCCGCGCGACAACCAAATGCTCCTCAAGACCCTGCGCCGTCTGGAACAAGCCGGCAACAGCGTGATGGTCGTCGAGCATGATGAGGCAACCATCCAGTCGGCGGATATCATCGTCGATCTCGGGCCCGGCGCCGGCGTCCACGGCGGCTACGTCGTATCCATCGGCTCGCCGGACGAGATTAAGAACAATCCTGAATCTCCCACCGGAATTTATCTGCGCTCGGATAAAAAACGGCTTGGCCCGGCGCGCATGCTGGAAAAATCGCGCTGGCTAACGATTCGCGGGGCGAAGGCGCATAACCTGAAAAACCTCGACGTTAAAATTCCTCTCGGCATGTGGACCTGCGTCACCGGCATATCCGGCTCCGGCAAGAGCACTCTGGTGCGCGAAGTTATTTACAAGGGCCTCAAATCGAAGCTTGGCCAGTTCGCCGGCCGGCCCGGCGCCCATCGGGATATCGCCGGCTGGCAGACCCTCGAACGGATCGTCGAAGTGGACCAAACGCCCATCGGTAAAACGCCCCGCTCGGTTCCCGCCTCCTATGTCGGCCTGCTCGACGAAATTCGCAAGCTCTACGCCCTGGCGCCCGAAGCGCGGCTGCGCGGTTACACCCCGAGCCGGTTTTCATTCAACGTCAAAGGCGGCCGCTGCGAGGAGTGCGCGGGGCAAGGGAAGATTCGCAAGGAGATGAACTTTCTCCCCGATGTCTTCATTGATTGCGAGGTCTGCGCCGGCGCTCGTTTCAATGAAGAGACCTTGTGCATTCGTTACAACGAAAAAAATATCGCCGATGTATTCCGGATGACCGTCGAGGAAGCCGTGCCGTTTTTCAGCGCCTTTCAAAAGATCGCCCGGCCGCTCAAGATTCTCGACGATATCGGCATGGGCTACATCACCCTAGGCCAATCGAGCAACACGCTTTCGGGCGGCGAAGCGCAGCGCATCAAGCTCGCCTACGAGCTCAGCAAGGAATCGCGCGGCAAAACGCTCTATGTCCTGGACGAACCTACCACGGGACTGCACTTCGCCGACGTTGAGAAGCTGATCCATATCCTCCATCGCCTCGTGGAGATGGGCAACACCGTGGTCACCATCGAGCACAATCTCGATATCGTCAAGGACGCCGATTACCTGGTGGACCTCGGCCCCGAAGGCGGCGAACAGGGCGGCCGGGTGGTGGCCTGTGGCTCGCCGTTGGAAATTATTCAAGACGGCCGGCAGTCCTACACCGCGCGTTTCTTGCGCGAATATTTAAACGGCGGCGCCAAAACAACAGTTCCACGGGACGTGACCGCGTAGCCCAGTCCGGCGCAGCCGCAGCCGAAAGGAAGAAACGATTTTAACACACAGGTCACAAAGTAATATTACAAAGTTCCATTTTTTCACCTTCGTGTCCTTCGTGCCTTCGTGGTGATTTGCTAATTTAATTCCTAGATGGACCCTCTCCCTCCGGGAGAGGGAAGGGTGAGGGCAAAGAGCTACCAACGTGGCTGCACGCATATTTTCGCTGCTCGCCAGCGGCCTGCGCCTCAAGTGTCCGCGCTGCGCCGTGGGCAGATTGTTCCGCAAGCCTTTTTCGATGCATGAGAACTGCCAAAACTGCGGCCTCAAGTTCGAACGCGAGCAAGGCTATTTCGTCGGCGCTATCTATATCAATTACGCGGCGACCATCGCCGTCGCAGTGCCGGGTTTTTTCATTCTCGATATGTTTACGAGCATGACCATCGATCAACAGCTCATGATCTGGGTGCCCTTCGCGGTGATCTTTCCACTGCTATTTTTCCATCACTCCCGCGCTCTCTGGCTCGTGCTCGATCACCTCTTCAATCCGGCACCGATCCTGCACAGCGTGCCGCCGAAGAAATAGATATTCATTTTGTTCGCGTTGCCCCCGGGCGGTCTTGGATGCTATAGGTAAAGACATGGCCGGTCCGACCCTCGCGACGATTCAGAAGATCCTTGAAGGCATGATCGTCCCTGAGATGCAGGCTGTCAAAGACAGACTTACGTCTATGGAAGGCGAGATCAGGAGCCTACATAGCGAAATCAAGAGCCTGCATAGCGAAATCAAACGCCTAGACGACAAGATCGACAATGGACTGGCCAGACTGGAAAATAAAATCGACAACGGGCTGGCCAAACTGGAGAATAAAATTGACAACGGCCTAGCTCGCCTTGAGGAAAAACTGTCTGGCCAAGTTGCCCGCTTGGACGAAAAGCTCACTTTTACCAACAAACGTCTGGATGAAGCCCTCGAAATTCGCGAAAGGCTCGCCGCTTTGGAAGCCAAAGTGGGGCGCTAGACTCACAAATCTCGAAGACAGTTCCCTGCGAATCCTCGTCGTTTTTCCGGTTTTCACGTCGGCTGATTCCGCGCTTTAATCGACGCTAAACGAATGTGTATTAAATCTTCCGTTCCTGGCAATCGATCGCCTGCTCCGCCCATTCGCAAAGTTGATCGGCGTCTTCGATGACCTCCACAGGCACCTGATAGTAACTCTTGAGCGTTTGTTTGGCGTTGGGCCGAAACACTTTCATCTTGCGCTTTCGATATTCCTTGACGGTCGTTTCGTCGATTTTAAAATACAGACGGCCCTTGTGGACAATGCCGAAAAACGTTTCGCCCTGATAGAGGCCATAGCCGCCGAACATGCGCCGCGCCTCGACATCGTCCAGGTCACGCAACTGATCCAAAACAAAATCCTTGAACGAATCGTCTTTTGAAGCCATCGTCCCTAGATTTTCCCGTTCCGAAACGATTGGAACGTTTTGAACGGCTTGAACGATTTGAACTATCTTATCCCAGCGCAAGTCCGATAACACCCATCACCATCGCTCCCGCGCCAAGCAAACGACGACCGGAGTCACCTTCCGAAAGCAACCGAGCGCCCATGGCCGTGCCGATCAGAATACTGATCTCCCGCGCCGGCGCGACGTAACTAATCGGCGTGAACTGCATCGCCGTCAAAACCAAAATATAGGAGAGCGGCACGAGCAGCGCGATGCCAATTGCTTCGCGGCGGTGCACTTGCCATTCGAT
>DASWHT010000347.1:0-9358 GCA_036398075.1 Binatia bacterium
AGTGGGACGAAGGCGAACCACGCGAGGGGAAACAGCGGCGGCGCGATGAAGGGCGCAGCGAGCAATAAAGCCGCGCTGCAAGCAGCAAGAATATTCCTTGACATGTTGATTGTTTAAATATAAATCAAATTTCAGCCGGCGGATTTTCGCAGGCCAACTGCGCAAAAAATCATCTCTTAAATAGTTAACACGAACCTGACGAAAAAACACAAAAGCCCGGCAAGACTACGGAGGGTTCATGAATTTGGTTCGCCGCAAAATGGGTTTTCGGTTCGCCGCCGTCGCGTTGTCGGTTGTTCTCTGCGGTAGCGCGTCGGCGCAGTCTCCTTTCAGCCATGAGTGGGAGCGGTTTCTGAAAGAAAAGGTTTCCTTCGGCGGCTTCGTCGAGAATGCGACCGGACTTTCCATAAGCCATGGCAGCCGTTTTTTCAACACTTCGAACCGGTTCATTATGAATCGAACCACATTCCAGCCTGAGTTCAATGTCGACGTTACCGACTGGGCAAAACTATTCGTATCTTGGCGTCTGGTTAAGGAACCCAGGTACAACGCTGAAGCCAAGAGCCGCCGCGTCGCCGTCAACCCAAAACCGGTCGAGCCTCTCAACAATACTTTTTATGACGAAGACAGCCCAAAACCCTGGGAGGCTGTGCTCGATCTAAAGCCCACCGATCAGCTGAAGATTCGCTTGGGCAGGCAGTTTATTTCCTGGGGTGAAACTGATGGTCTCCGACTCTTAGACGTGATCAATCCGCAAGACGGAACTTTTGCTCCAGCGTTGGCGCCCAATCTATTCGACCTCGACGAAACGAGAATTCCTTCCTGGGGTCTCCGGCTCACCTACACCATCCGACCCGTCAGCAACACGATTTTTGAGTTCGTCGCGCTGCCCGGATTCTGGGACGAGCCAAAGCAGCGGGTGGATGAAATACTCGGCAGTAATGATATTGCCCGTGAAACGGTCCGATATGGCAGATGGTCGAGTTATCCGGAAACCCGCATCCCCGCCGCGTTGGGCGGCATCGGGCGCTTGTACGGCAATCCATCTGGCCCCGTGCCCGTCGTCGTGCCGTCAGTAAGCAGGGAGCTTCCCGCGGCCGGCGATGCATGGAAAATCGGGGGGAGATTCACCCACGCCATCGGCGCGTTGAATTTCGGCCTCGGCTACATCTGGGGTTTCAACCCTCAGGCCGGCGATATGGTGTTCAAGTTAAAGGGCAAAGGCTGTCTGCCGCCGGCGAGTGGCCCATCATGCCGGATTGGCGCCCTTGGCCCATTTCTTCCCACCAGCGTGAGTATTGCACTTGTGAACGATCGCACGAGCATTTTTGCCGGCCATTTAAATTACACCGTGGGTGACGTCGCCGGCGTCCCGGTGAACACGGCGATTCGAGGCGAGGTCGCGTTCTATCCCGCCGAGCCCTATAATATTTCGGAATTTCCGGGCAGGAATTGTGCCACGGGCGCGTTGACGGGCCTTCGCGCCGGGCCGCGTTGTAAACGCGGAGTGGAGGACTCGGACGCCATAGTAGAAAAAAACACCTTGCGTTACGCCGTCGGTTTCGATCGTACAACCCTGATCCCTTTTTTACAGGAAGATCCTTGGCGGCCGTTTAGATTATCCTTGCAACTATTTCAGCGCGTCATTTTAGATCACGAAGACGGCATCCGCGTCTTCTCCACGGCAAACAAGATTCCGAAAATATCGACCGTGCTTACGTTCCGTGCCGGTACCGGTTATTACGGCGATACAATCTTACCCGACATATTTTTCGCCTATGACCCGAAGGGTTATTGGGCCGTCAATCCCGCCGTCAGCTACGCGCCGGCGTTCAACGAACGACTCAAGTTTACCTTGACCGCCGCCATTTTTGGCGGCAAGGACAAGTTCAGTTTTCCCGGCTTGCTTTCGGAGAAGGATTCCATTTTTCTTAAAATGCGCTATCAATTTTAACCTAGGAGCGGAGATCACAAATGCAGACCCTGGCAAAGAATTTTGGCCCAAGGCGACTCGCCGGCTGTTTCATAGCTGTGTTAGCGGTGTGCCTTTTCGCTTCGCTCACCCACGCGGCGGATGCCGACTTGAAACCCGGTGATACCATCGGTCCCAACAACTGGCAGCGCATTCAGGGCATGGTCGGTGAAAATTTTTTAAACCGCGTCAAGTCCGGGCACACCCTGCAGATCAAAGCGCCCAAAGTCAACCGGCATCTGAAAGAATATATTGACGCGACTGAGACATACTCGGGGAAAGTCCGCCTCGGCGCCAATGGTGAACTGATCGGCTACGTCGCAGGGCAACCCTTTCCCAAGTTCGATTTGAAGGAGCCCCAGATCGGCGAAAAGCTGGCCTGGAATTTTTTCTGGCGGTGGTTGGGCGATGATTACAAAACCGGCGGCGCGGTCAAAGGCGGAAAAATCATCCGCTCGGCGATTGAGAAAGACGGCGCGGAGCGGCGCGCGGACCTGGTCTCGTATTTTCTCTTTCCCCGAACCCGGTACAACTCAAATCCTAAACCGATCATCCCCGGTTACGAGCATATCGACTACATGCAGTTGCGCATCGATAGTTACCCCCGCGACGCCGCCGGCACTACGACTCTCGAAATTCGCTATTCCGACCCGAATCGAGCGGACGATCTATATATTTATATTCCCAGTATCCGGCGCATCCGCCGAGCAACGACGACTCAGCGTTGTCAAACCCTAGCGCCGAGCGAGTTCAACCTGGACGACATAAACAGCTTCAACGGCAAGATTACCGATTTCCATTACAAGTTTCTTGGCGAGAAAAAGATGTTGGCCAATTTGAGCCAAGAAACCTTCCCTTTTCATCGCAAACAGGGCGATTACTTGCCCCTGGATGAAAAATGGGAAATCGTCGATACCTACGTCTTGGAAATCACGCCCAAAAATGCGGATTACTGCTACCCGAGAAAGGTGTTGCATCTGAATAAAGTCACTTTCGACACCCACTGGACTTTGATCTGGGACAAACGCGGCGAGTACTGGAAAGAACAGTTCGGCATGTTTACACCGGTCAAACTAGCCGACGGCCGCGAAGTTTGGTCGGTTGGAGATGTCACGATCGTCAATGTGCAAAACGGTCGTTCGACCATCGTCAGTGCCACGCGCGCGTACAACAGAGGATACCCGGCCAGCATGTTCAGTCTTGCGACTCTGGAAAGCATCATGCGCGGCGGCTCGATTGAATGAGCAGCCAGTGCTTTTGACCGGTTCTTGATCGCATCGCTGACTCGGCGGCTTCGTTTATGCGCCTGTTTTTTTCCTGCATCGCGGGGCTGATTCTGGGATCGGCCCCGGTCCTCTTCGCTTACGCAGACCCCGTTCAAAAGGAACCCGCGTTAAACGAAAACTACTTCGGCGTGAATATCCTCGATGAGCGCGCCTGGATCGTCGGCTATTACGGTACAATCTTACACTCCCGGGACCGGGGCTTGACATGGGAGCTCCAACCTAGCCCATCACGGAGCGCCCTTTACAGCGTGCGCTTCGTGACTCCCGACAAAGGATGGATTTCCGGTAGCTACGGCACTCTGCTGCAAACCAACGACGGCGGGAAGAACTGGACGGTGATGCCGAGCGGCACTACGGAGCACCTTTTCGACTTGAGTTGGCCGGACCACCGCAACGGCTGGGCCGTGGGCAGCCGTGGCGTGATTCTGCGCACCGAAGACGGCGGCATATCTTGGACCGAATCGTCGGTCAAGGGAGACCTTACGTTGAGTTCTGTAGCGCTCGTTAATGCACGGCGTGGATGGATCGCCGGTGAATTCGGCGTCATTTTTCAAACCCAAGACGGCGGCAAGAGCTGGGTAAAGCAAAAGAGCCCGGTGGAAGTGACGTTTTCCAGCGGCGAGAGCCGCAATTTATTCGCTTTACTTTTCCCGGACGCGATCACCGGCTTCGCCTTCGGCATCGACGGTTTTATCCTGAGAACCCAAGGCGGGGCGAACTGGCGGATCATGCGCCAGAAAACCCTCGGCGCAAAATCGCTCTCGGCCAATCATCTGTTTGCCGCAGCAACCTCCAAGAACCGGCTATGGACCGTCGGCGAGCGCGGCACGATTCTGCAAGCGGACCCCACGGGTGAGCACTGGCAAGCCGTTAAAGCAGCCATACCGCCGGTCAGTTTAAACGGCATCGCTTTTGGCAAGACTGGCTTTGGCTTGATCGTCGGAAACCGGGGCTTAGTTTTGCGCACGGAGAACGGCGGAACGGCCTGGAAACCGCTCACGAACCACGCGCTCACCTCAAGAAAGGATGCGCAGCGGCTTCCATGAGGCGCCTGGCGGTCTTTATAGTTCAAAAGCGCGCTCCCATCATCGGCCTCATCTTTCTCGCGACCCTTGGCTTTTCGTATCTCGCCCTGAAAATCGAGATGTACACCGTATTCGCGGATCTCCTGCCGGTGGATCACCCCTATATACGGGTCCACAATCAATTCTGGAAAACCTTTGGCGGGGCCAACGTCGTTTTGCTCTCCGTCGAGACCGTTAACGGCGATATTTTTACCCGAACCACCTTGGAGAAAATCAAGAAGCTCACCGAAATAATCGAGCGCACGCCCGGGGCGAACAACTATCAAATCTTCTCCATCGCGCGGCAGAAAGTGAAAGATGTGCGCGCCACTGCGTGGGGCATCGAGGTTGAGCCCGTCATGTGGCCGGCTGTGCCTCGCAGTGCCGAAGAGATAGAACGGCTTCGAGATATCGTCTATGCCAATCCCACCATCGTCGGCAGATTAGTGTCGAGGGACGGTACGGCCGCCCTGATCACCGCGGCATTTCACGAGGAGCGGCTCGATTATTCCGCCATGTTCAAACGCATTCAGCAAGCGATCAAAGAAACCGAAGACCCGAACACGCGCGTGTTTGCCGCCGGCGAGCCGATTCTCTACGGCTGGATTTACCACCACTTGCGCTCCATCGGCATCATCATCGCGCTCACTTGCGCAAGCATACTCGCGATCCTGATTCTTTATTACCGCAATTTGAACGGCGTCTTGATTCCGGCGATCTCCGCGGCGGTGACCTTCATCTGGGGGACGGGCTTTACCGCGCTGCTGGGATACAATTTTGAACCGCTCGTCTTAGTTGTGCCGTTCTTGATCGCGGCGCGCACCATCAGCCATTCGATTCAATTTCGCGAGCGTTTTTTTGAAGAGCTCGAGCGCCACGGCGACAAAGAGACCGCCGCGATTGAATCCGCCGCCGGCTTGATGATGCCCGCCAGCATCTCGATCCTCACCGATGCCATAGGGCTGACGGTTCTGTTGGTCGCGCCGATGCCGATACTGACGAAACTGGCGATCGCCGGCAGTTTTTGGGTCTTGAGCAATCTCTTCACGGTCGTCATCCTCGATCCGATTCTTTGTTGTTATTTTCCCACCCCACATCGGTATGCCAATGGTGGCGAGGGCCATTGGTTAGACGCGCCGCTACGCGCCATGGGCCGCTTTTGTGTCCACCATGGCGGACGATGGGCCGTTATTGCCGTTTTCGCGTTAGTCATCGGCTGGAGCCTCTACTGGTATCAATTTCTCACCGTGGGCGACTCCCATCCCGGTTCGCCGCTTCTCTGGCCCGATTCGCCCTACAATCAGAGCGTCGGCCGGATCAACGAGAAATTTCATGGGACGGATCATCTTTACGTAATCGTTGAGGGACAGTCTGAAAGCACCATGAAGTCGCCAAAGGTGTTGGAAACCATCGAAGCTTTTCAACATCACATGCTGCGCTCGCCCCACGTCGGCGGCGCGGACTCCCTGGTGGACTTGACGCGGCAAATCAATACGGTTTTACACTACAACGATCCACGCTGGGGTTTGTTGCCGCGTTCGGCGGACGAAGTGGGCGGCATTGTGATGGTGGCGGAGCACGGCAGTGAACCCGGCGATTTCGACCGCTGGGTCAACTATAATTTCCAGCATGGCCGGGTGACGTTCTTTCTCTACGATCATAGGGGAGACACGCTGCGCGACGTCATGGGTCGCGCCGCGGACTTCATCAAGAATACTCCGTTGGAGGGAGCCGAGCTAAAATTAGCCAGCGGCTATGCCGGCGTGTTGGCAGCCGCCAACGAAGTCATCGCCCGCTCGGATAGATTGACTTTGGGTCTAATGCTCGTGGCCCAACTCATTTTCTGCGCCATCGGCTTTCGCTCTCTCAGCGCCGGCTTTTTGTTTGTCGGCGTGGTTCTGATGTCGAACACGTTCGGCATGGCGCTGATGGCGTACTGGAACCTGGGCTTGAACGTCAATACGCTTCCGGTCATAAGCCTGGGCATTGGTTTTGGCGAAGATTATGGAATCTATATCGTCTCGCGGGCAATCGAGGAACATCACCGGCAGGGAAGAACCGACCTTGACCGTGCTCTCATAGACGGTGTGTCGACGGCCGGCAAAGCCGTGCTCTATACCGCGTTTCTGATTTCCGCCAGTATTCTTTTCTGGGCGTTTTCGCCCCTGCGTTTCCAAGCCGAAATGGGGTGGCAGTTGCTGACTATCTTGTCCATGAATATGCTCGGCGGGCTTTTTCTACTGCCGGCGATAATTTCACTGCTGAAACCAAAGTTCGTCTCGGGACAGGCCCGCACATGATTTTTAAATTTGCTTTTCGCTGCGGCTTTCCGCTCGGACGACTTGAACGATTTGAACTGCTTGAACGACTTGAACGAAGGATCAATGGCGAGCTATGGCTGGGTCGCCGGGACGTTGTCCTTGCCGTCGAAGGGCGGCGCGAAAATGACGAATGCGACCGTGGGCTCCAGATCGGTATTGACGTAATAGTGGGGAACGCCGCGCGGAATATGCGCGATATCGCCGGCGGTCAGTGTAATCCGCAGCTTGTCCATCACCAGGTAACCGCGCCCTCGAACCAATATCACCGTGCCGTCGTGGGCGTTGTGCAAATGGGGCGACTCGCGGTCGCGGATCTGCACGACATGGTGGCTCGCGCCCTGGCCCTGCCCCAGCGTGGTTATTTTGATGTTTTCTCCCGGCCCGAGAGGATTATCAGCCAACACCTTAGCTAAATTCGCTTGGCGCAGTTCCTTGGCATACTGGAGAAAGACGTAAGGAATCTGGGACGGGGTACATCCGAACAGCATGCCCAGAATTGCCAATGAAATCAGGCGGCGGTTAATTTTTCGGAACTCTGTAACCATATATCAGATCCAAAAACTGTACGATCATGTTCGCGGTGGCGCCCCAGATATCCCAATGGGCGTATTGGAAATGATAAACCGTAGCGCCGTTCGACCAACCATGATCGACCAAAGATACGTTACCTGGTTCTAGTAAAGCGTCAATGGGGACGGCAAATACCGCGGCGGTCTCCGCGGGATTGGGACGAAACTCATAGGCCGGCGGTATCAAACCTACGAAGGGAGTGACGACGTAACCGTAGGCGGCCATTACCTGGTCGATCCTGCCGAGCACTTTGACCTGCATCGGGTCGAGGCCGATTTCCTCCCGGCTTTCACGCAACGCCGCCGCCAGCGCGTCGCGATCGCCCGCGTCGATACGCCCGCCGGGAAACGCGATTTGGCCGCTATGGCGGTTCAAGTGCTCGGCGCGCTTGGTCAACACGAGATAATCGCCGCCGTCCCGCTCTTGAATCGGCATCAGCACCGCCGCAGGTGTATGATAATTTCCCGTGATATTCCTGGGCAACCGGGACTGTAACGCCGCGGAGATTTTATTCGCCACCATTGCAAAGTTGGCAAAATTGAAAATTCTAATATCGCAATTTTACTTTGTGACCATTACTAAGAAAGTTCAAATCGTTCAAACCGTTCAAGTCGTTCAAATCGATTCCGAAAATCTTTAACGGCTTGAACGTTTTGAACAGCTTGAACGACTTGAACCCACGCCTTTCTGTGCGCCCTTTGCGTTCTTTGTGGTTAAATCTTTTCTTCTCTTCGGTTGCGGTTACGCCGCGCTGTGATATGTAACGATGCCAATTTACCGGATCGTCGGTTAAATGACCAGTCTCATGGAAGAACGCGAAATTCATTCCGCGATGAAAATCCTCCGTCGAGAGGTTCCCAGGTGGGACACGCCGATCGTCACGCTGATGGCCGAAACCTACGAAAGTCCGTTTCGTGTGCTGATTTCCTGCCTATTAAGCCTGCGCACCCAGGACGCGACGACGGCCAAAGCATCACACCGCTTGTTCACGGTGGCCGACTCACCGCAAGCCATGATGAAGTTAACCGCGCAGCGAATCGAAAAGCTGATCTTTCCCGTCGGCTTTTACAGGACCAAGGCAAAAAACATTCTCAGTATCTGCCAAACGCTGATCGACGGTTACGGCGGCCAGGTCCCCGATGAGATCGACGAACTTCTAAAACTCAAAGGCGTGGGACGAAAGACGGCCAATTTGGTCGTCACCCTTGGATATAAAAAGCCCGGCATCTGCGTCGATACCCACGTGCACCGAATTTCTAATCGCTGGGGCTATGTCCGAACGACGACCCCGGAAAAGACTGAATTTGCCCTGCGCATGAAGCTGCCCAAACAGTACTGGATCGAATACAACGATTTGCTGGTGAGTTTCGGCCAGCATCTGTGCCGGCCGATCTCGCCGATGTGCAGCCAGTGTCCGGTATCAAAATACTGTGATCAAATAAGCGTAACCGTAAGGCGGTAACCATGGCACGAACGATTCCGCAAGGCTTCTTCGCCGACAATATCGAACCCATCGGCTATCACGATTTGAACGCCAGGCCGGCTTTCAAGCTAGCGATGCAGGAAGTGAATGACCACTTCTACCTCTATGTCGCGCATCTCTGGCATCGCGGCTGGAGCGTTATCGATGTAACAGATCCAAGCGCTCCCGAGTTATGCGCCTATGTGCCCGGGCCTGAGAACACCTGGACGATTCAAATTCAGGTAGCCGACGGCAAGATGATCACCGGGCTGGAGCGCATCGCGCCCGGCTGGGGCGGCGCTGAGAATCAACCTTTTGCCGAGGGTTTTTTCATCTTCGACGTCAGTGAACCCACCAAGCCCCGGCAGCTTGGTCATTTTAAAACTGGCAGCACCGGCACCCACCGGAATTTTTATGACGGTGGAAATCTGGTCCACGCCGCGGCCGGCGCTCCCGGATTGACGGGAAAAATCTATCGCGTGGTCGATATCGCTGATCCAGCCGATCCAAAGGAAGTCGGCCGCTTTTCCCTAGCCGAGCAAACCGCGCCGGCATCCGGACGCAAATTCTCCTGTCATGGACCGGCCCATATCGAAGGCGATCGGGCTTATCTTTCCTACGGTGACGGCGGTGGGATCATCCTCGATGTTTCAGACATGTCGCAGCCGAAGATGATCAGCCAG